>NZ_VOSR01000685.1:0-1341 GCF_007997345.1 Mitsuaria sp. TWR114 | reverse complement strand
GCTGGACCCGGCCCGCATCCGCACCCGCTTCCCGCCCGAGCCCAACGGCTACCTGCACATCGGCCATGCCAAGTCGATCTGCCTGAACTTCGGCCTGGCGCGCGATTACGGCGGCATCTGCCACCTGCGCTTCGACGACACCAATCCGGAGAAGGAAGAGCAGGAATACGTCGACGCGATCAAGGAGATGGTGGCGTGGCTGGGCTGGACCTGGGACGCCAAGGACGGCGCCGGCCGCGAGGTGGACCACCTCTTCTATGCCAGCAACTACTTCGACTTCATGTACCGCGCGGCGGAGTACCTGGTGTCGCAGGGGCTGGCCTATGTCGACGAGCAGACGCCCGAGGAAATGCGCGCCAACCGCGGCGACTTCGGCACGCCGGGCAAGAACAGCCCCTTCCGCGACCGCTCGCCCGAGGAGAATCTGATCCGCCTGCGCGAGATGCGCGACGGCAAGCACCCGGACGGCTCCATGGTGCTGCGCGCGAAGATCGACATGGCGTCGCCCAACATCAACCTGCGCGATCCGGCGCTGTACCGCATCCGCCGGGCGACCCATCACAACACCGGCGACCAGTGGTGCATCTACCCGATGTACACCTACGCCCACCCGATCGAGGACGCGCTGGAGTGCATCACCCACAGCGTCTGCACCCTGGAGTTCGAGGACCAGCGGCCGTTCTACGACTGGCTCGTCGAGCACCTGGCCCAGGGCGGCCTGCTCGCCCGCCCGCTGCCTCACCAGTACGAGTTCGGCCGGCTGAACCTGACCTACGTCGTCACCAGCAAGCGCAAGCTGCGCCAGCTGGTCGAGGAGAAACACGTCGACGGCTGGGACGATCCCCGCATGCCCACGCTGGTCGGCATGCGCCGCCGCGGCTACACGCCCGAGGCCATCCGCGCGATGGTCGAAAGCACTGGCGCGTCCAAGACCAACGCCTGGATCGAGTACTCGGTGCTGGACGGCTACCTGCGCGCCGACCTCGAGGGCAAGGCCGCCCGCGCGATGGCGGTGCTGGATCCGGTCAAGCTCAAGCTCGAGAACTACGCGGAGATCTTCGGCTCGCTCGAGCATCGCGAAGCCTGCTCGGCCCCGGCCCATCCGCATGTGCCGGAACTGGGCACGCGCCAGTTCAGCCTCGGCCCCGAGCTGTGGATCGAGCGCGAGGACTTCATGGAGACCCCGCCCAAGGGCTACCACCGCCTGTTCCCGGGCAACAAGGCGCGGCTGAAGTACGGCTACGTGATCGAGTGCACCGGCTGCGAGAAGGACGCCGACGGCACCATCACCGCGGTGCTGGCCCGGCTGGTGCCCGACACCAAGAGCGGCACGCCGGGCGC
>NZ_VOSR01000684.1:0-2706 GCF_007997345.1 Mitsuaria sp. TWR114 | reverse complement strand
GATCGCTGGCGGCGATCCGGGTGAAGTCGCGGAAGCCGGAACCGGCCAGGCTCAGGAAATCGCGGCCCGAGGGCTGTTTGGCGACCGAGCTGAAGTAGGCGTAGGCCAGCAGGTGCGGCAGGTGACTGACCGCGGCGAAGGCTTCGTCATGGTGGTGCGGCGCCATCTTGAGCACCTGCGACCCCAGCGCCGACCAGACGTCGGTCGCCTTCTGCACCATCTCGGGCCGGGTCTGCTCCAGCGGCGTCAGGATGACCTGGCGGCCCTGGTAGAGCGCGGCATCGGCATGCTGCACACCGGCGCTTTCCTTGCCGGCGATCGGATGTGCGGGCACGAAGCTCGGGAACTGCTTGCCGAGCGCGCGCTTGGCCGCGTCGACGACATCGCTCTTGGTCGAGCCCACGTCCATCAGCAGCACGTCGGCCCGCACCAGGTGGCGGATGGCCTTGAGCGTGGACTCGGTCGCGGCGACCGGCACCGCCACCAGCACGATGTCCGAACCGGACACGGCCAGCAGCGCCGATTCGGCGGCGATGTCGATCACGCCCATGCGACGGGCGGTGTCGGTCGTCGACGGGCTCTTGCTGTAGCCCACCACCCGGCGCACCAGGCCGGCTTTCTTCATGGCCAGCGCGAACGAGCCGCCCATCAGGCCGCAACCGATCACGCCGAGTTGGTTGTACATCGCAAGGAACCTCTTTCGCTCAAGACTTCAGCGTCAGGACTTCAGCGGGTAGGCGCCGATGACCTTGTAGAACGCGCACAGCTCCCGCAGCTCCGCCAGCGCCGAGGCGACGTGCGGCTGCGACGGGTGGCCATCCAGGTCGATGTAGAAGTAGTACTCCCACTGACCGGTGCGGGCCGGGCGCGACTCCAGGCGGGTCATGGACACGCCGTGCTTCTTCAACGGCACCAGCAGATCATGCATCGCGCCCGGGCGGTTCGCCACGGAGACGATGAGGCTGGTGCAGTCGCGCCCCGTGGCCGGGGGGGTGGCCATGGTCTGCGGCAGGCAGATCACGGCGAAACGGGTGCGGTTGTAGGCCTCGTCCTGCACCGCGTGCGCGGTGATGTGCAGGCCGAACAGCGTCGCCGCGCGCTCGCTGGCGATCGCGGCGTAGGCCGGGTTCTCGGCCGCCAGCCGCGCGCCTTCGGCGTTGCTGGACACGGCGCGGCGCTCGGCGTTCGGCAGGTGCTTGGACAGCCAGTTCTGGCACTGCGCGAGCGCCTGGGGGTGCGCCAGCACCGCCTCGACGCCTTCCAGCGAGTTCTCCTTGCGCAGCAGGTTGTGGCGGATCAGCAGGCTGACTTCGCCGACCACATGCGTGGGCGTGTGCAGGAACAGGTCGAGCGAGCGCGTCACCACGCCCTCGGTCATGTTCTCGACGCCGACGACGCCGTACTGCGCGCTGCCGGAGGCGGTCGCGTGGAAGACCTCGTCGAAGCTGTTGCAGTAGATCAGGTCGGCGGCGCCGCCGAAGTATTCGATCGCGGCCTGCTCGCAGAAGGTGCCGAAGGGGCCCAGCACGGCGACCCGCTGCGGCGACTCGAGCGCGAGGCAGGCGGACATGATCTCGCGCCAGATGGCGGCGACGTGTTCGCCCTTGAGCGGGCCCTGGTTGGCCGCCTTGATCTTGGCGATGACCTGGGCGACCCGGTCGGGGCGGAAGAAGGGCGTGCCGTCGCGGCGCTTGATCTCGCCGACCTGCTCGGCGACATGGGCGCGCTGGTTCAGCAGCGTCAGCAGTTGCGAGTCGAGCGCGTCGATCTGGTCGCGCAGCGCGAGCAGTTCGGGGTCGGCCACCGGGGCCGGGGGCATCGGGGCGTCGCCGGGCGCCTCGGGCAGGGGGGTGTTCGGCGTGTCAGCCATGTCGGGTTTCGAAGTCTTTCAGGTAGCTCACCAGGGCCTGGACGCCCTCCAGCGGCATCGCGTTGTAGATCGATGCCCGCATGCCGCCCACCGACTTGTGGCCTTTGAGTTGCAGCAGCCCCCGCTCCTTGGCGCCAGCCAGGAAGGCGTCGTTCAGACGCTCGTCGCGGAGGAAGAACGGGACGTTCATCCGCGAGCGGCACGACGCCGCCACGCGGTTTTCATACAGGGAGGAGCCGTCCAGCGCCGCGTAGAGCAGGGCGGCCTTGTCGATGTTGCGCTGCTCGATCGCGGCCAGGCCGGTCTTGCCGCCGTACGCGAAGCGCTTGAGCCACTGGAACACCAGGCCGGCGACGTAGATGCCGAAGGTCGGCGGCGTGTTGTACATCGACTGCGCCTCGGCCACGATCTTGTAGTCGAAGGCGGAGGGGCAGATCGGCAGCGCGTGGCCCAGCAGGTCGTCGCGGACGATCACCAGCGTCAGGCCGGCCGGACCGATGTTCTTCTGCGCGCCGGCGAAGGCGAGGCCGACCTTGGACCAGTCCACCGGGCGCGACGCCACATGGGAGGAGAAGTCGATCGCCAGCGGCGCGTCATGGCCCAGTGCCTGGAGGTCGGGCAGGGCCTGGAATTCGATGCCGTCGATGGTCTCGTTGGTGCAGACGTGCACGTACGAGGCGTCCCGGCGCAGCTGCCAGGTCGAGGGCGCGGGAATGTCGAGGTAGCGGCCGTCGGCGCCGGGAAGCTCGGCGGCATTGGCGGCGATGCGGACGTCGGCATAGCGCCTGGCTTCGGCGGCGCTCTTCTTCGACCAGGAGCCGGTGACGACGACGTCG
>NZ_VOSR01000683.1:1572-2917 GCF_007997345.1 Mitsuaria sp. TWR114 | reverse complement strand
GCTCACGGTGTTGTCCGGGGCCGACGACGTAGACGTAGAAGCCCTGCGCGCCGCGCAGCACCGCGGCGGCCGGCACGGCCAGGCGGTTGGCCTCGGTGGCGAGCTGCAGCTTCACGCTGACCGACTGGTTGGGGTAGAGCGCGTCGTCCTCGTTCGGGAACAGCGCCTTGAGCTTGATCGTGTCGGTGCTCAGGTCGATGGCGTTGTCGGCGGTCGCGAGCCGGCCGGTCGCCAGGCGCGTCTTGCCGTCGCGGCTCCAGGCTTCCACCGTCAGCGACGCCTTGTCCTTCAGGCCGGCGGTCACTTGGGGCAGCAGCGCCGACGGCACGGCGAAGGTCAGCGCGATGGGCCGCGTCTGCGTGATGCTGACCACGCCGTTGGCGTCGCTGGTCTGCACGACGTTGCCGATGTCGACCTGCTTCAGGCCGACGCGGCCCGAGATCGGCGCCAGCACCCGGGTGTAGGTGACCTGCAGCCGGGCGCTGTCCACGGCGGCCTGGTCGGCCTTCACCGTGCCATCGAGCTGGCGGACCGTCGCCTGCTGCGTGTCGACCTGCTGGCGGGCGATCGCGTCCTTGGCGAGCAGGTCCTGGTAGCGGGCGAGGTCGATGCGCGCGTTGTCCAGCGTGGCCTTGTCGCGGGCGAGTTGGCCCTCGGCCTGGCCGAGCGCGCGGTAGGCCCCGGTGACGGCCCCCGTCAGGTCGATGAACCACCCGCCCTCGCGCCGCGCCACCTCCCGGCCCCAGGCGCCGATCTCGGGGAAGTCCACGTCGTCCCGCCAGTGGTCCCGGTGCGGCACCGGGGAGACGACGACGGGCACCGCGCCGGCGGCCCGCGCGTCGCGCAGGTACGCCGTCAGATAGGCGCCGAAGCTGCGGACCTGCTCGACGCCGCCGTCGGGCAGCGCTTCCTCCACGGTCTCGTCGCCGATCCCCGGCAGCACGCCGCGCTGCTTGGCGGCGGGATCGCCGACGCGTCCGAGGTCGTTGTGGCCGAACTGGATCAGCACCGCGTCGCCCGGCTTCAGCAGCGAGCGCACCTCGGCCCATCGTCCTTCGCGCAGGAAGCTGCGGCTGCTGCGGCCGGCCATCGCGTGGTTGGCCACCGTCACCTCGCCAGGGTCGAACCACGGCGCCAGCCGTTCCCCCCAGCCCCATTGGCCATGGCGTCCGGCGCTCCGCACGGTGGAGTCGCCGACGATGAACAGGGTCCTGCCACGATCCATCGGCGCGGGCCCGGCGGCCGGTGTCGCGGCGAAACCGGCCGACGCGTCCGCCCGACCCGCGCGCCACGACGCCGCTCCCAGCCCCGCCGCCAGCGCCAGCAGCGCGCGGCGGCTCGGCCC
>NZ_VOSR01000683.1:0-1562 GCF_007997345.1 Mitsuaria sp. TWR114 | reverse complement strand
GACGAAATCGATCGCGTCGACCGCGAACGACGGGCTCAGGTAGCCGGTGGCCGAGCCACCGCCGGCGACGTTGATCGTCAGCGTGTTGGTGCCGACGACCAGCGCGCTCGCGGGAATCGCGAAGCGGTAGGTGGTGTTGTTGCCGCGATAGGTCCCGACCGTGAGCGTGCGCGTCGTGGGCTGTGTCGAGGCCGCCGGCGTGTCCGAGCTCCAGGTGTTGACGCTGATCGACGGCCGTCCGTTGGCCCTGGCCGTCGTGATGCCGATGCGTAGCGTCGCGTCCTTGATCTGGGTGCTGGTCAGGGTGAAGCGCACGACTTGGCCGCTGTTCACGTCGCGCCAGAGATACGCCGGGAAGGCCGTGTCGGCCGAACTGCCCACGGTGAAGGCGCCCGGCGACCAACTGGCCAGGCGCACGTCGGACGGGTGCATCGTCGTGACCTGGGCGCCGTTGCGCAGCTCGGTGGGCGCGCCGTCCCAGCGGCCGATGCGCCAGAGCGCGGGCGTGGCTTCCGGATCGCCGTCGATGGCGATGGTGTTCAGCGAGGCGGTGCTGCCCGCGGTGACCTGCACGCCGGTGCTGTAGACCGCCAGTTCGTTCTTGTAGACGGTCAGCGTGTAGGCGCCGGGCAGCATGCCGGTGGACTTGAAGAAGCCGCGGTTGGCCAGGTCGGCCGAGGCCCAGTACTGCGCCTGGTCGTTGGCGAAGCCGACCGTGTAGGCGTTGCCCGCGACGGTGCCGGTCAAGGCCACGCCGGCGATGCCGCCGCGACCGGACGGCGGCACGTAGCCCTGCAGGCCCGCCACGGAGAACCAGCTCGTGTCGGGCGCGGCCGGTGCGCCGCCGTCGGTGAAGATCAGCGTGTAGGCGTTGAGCACGCCGAGCCGGAAGGGCTCGGTCTGGCCCTCGCTGTAGTTGACGATGTAGGTCAGCTCGTTGGTGGTGGTCGTGATCTGGTTGAGCAGGCTGCGATAGAACGGACCGCCCGAGCCGCCTTCCTGGCCATCGCGGTAGAGCCACAGGCCGACGGTGCCGGCGCTGTTGCGCCCGCCGAAGTACTGCCAGTCCTTGAGGCGCTGGTTGGCGTAATGCTTGGAGCGCGTCTGGCCCGCCGAGGCGTTGCCCGCGGAGAAGCCGAACACGTCGCCCGACTCCACCGTGGTGTCGGTGCCGCGCAGGTCCTGCGGCCAGGTGCCCGCGCTGGTCTGCCCACCGGGCACGCCCGCCGGCGGGCCGCTGGACAGCGCGCCGATGGGCACGCGCACGATGTAGCGCACCATGTTCAGCGTGTCGGGCTCCTCGGTGAAATAGGTGGCCATGTAGACGCGGGGCTCGCCCGCCTTGATCAGGTAGTAGTGCTTGAGCAGCCCGCCCTTGCCGCTGTTGCTGGTGACCGTGATCTTGATGTAGGCCCCGCCGGTGAGCGCGCCGTTCTGCGCCGTCGAGGCCGGCGTCGACGCGCCGCTGGAGGACAGCATCTCCGCCGAGACGCTCACCGCCGAGACATTGCTGTACAGCCCGTCGAAGCCCGAGTTGAGCTGGGAGCCGCGCGCCGGGTCCT
>NZ_VOSR01000682.1:0-2758 GCF_007997345.1 Mitsuaria sp. TWR114 | reverse complement strand
GGCATGGCCGAGGCGCTGGCCCGCACCGCCGTCGAGCTCGCCCGCCAGGTCGTGCGCAACGAGCTGTCGACCGCGCCGGAGCTGGTCTCCAGGGTGGCGCACGACGCCGTCGAGGCGCTGCTGATCAACGCCCGCCACGTCCGCGTGCGCGTGCATCCGGACGACCTGCCGCTGGTGCTGGACGGCGCCGGCCAGGAGCTGCGCGCCCGCGAGGCGCAGGTCATTCCCGACCCGTCCATCGCCCGGGGCGGCGTCAAGGTCGACGCCGACATCTGCAGCGTCGACGCCTCGCTGCCGGCGCGCTGGCAGTCCGCCGTCGGCGCGCTGGGCCAGGCCTCCGTCTGGGAGGACCGCCGCAGCGCCGCCGAGGTGGCCCAGGAAGCGCGCCTGGACTTCCGCAACGATCCGACCCCCAGCCAGTACGGCGGCCTGCCGCACGGCTACCAGAACAGCGGAGACCGCGAGCCATGAGCAGCCGCACCGACCGCTGGGCCCAGTACTTCGACGACCTGCAGGCCTTCGCCGGCAACGCGCCGGCGCTGGAGCCGCAGGGCAAGCTGGTGCGCGTGGCCGGCCTGGTGCTGGAGGCCACCGGCGTGAAGGTGCCGGTGGGCTCGGTGTGCGAGATCCACATGCCCTCCACCGCCGCCGCGCCGCGTCGCGGCCAGCGCCCGGTCACGGCCGAGGTGGTCGGTTTCTCCGGCGACCGCGCCTACCTGATGCCGACCGACGAGATCCAGGGCCTGGCCAGCGGCGCGATGGTGCTGCCGCGACCCGCCGCGCTGCACGGGCCGGTGCTCGGCGAGGAGCGCCATCCCTGGCGCCGCGACGAGGACCGCGGCCTGCACCTGCCCATGGGCGATGGGCTGCTGGGGCGCGTCGTCGACCCGCAGGGCCATCCGCTGGACCGCGGCGGCCCGCTGGTGGACGTGCGCGACGAACCGATGGTGCGCCGCCCCATCAACGCGATGGACCGCGACCCGGTCCGCCGCCCGCTGGACACCGGCGTGCGCGCGATCAATTCGCTGCTGACCGTCGGCCGCGGCCAGCGCCTGGGCCTGTTCGCCGGCACCGGCGTCGGCAAGTCGGTGCTGCTGGGCATGATGGCCCGCTACACGCAGGCGGACGTGATCGTCGTCGGCCTGATCGGCGAGCGCGGCCGCGAAGTGAAGGAATTCATCGAGGACATCCTGGGCGAGGAAGGCCTGCGCCGCAGCGTGGTCGTCGCCGCGCCGGCCGATGCGCCGCCGCTGCTGCGCATGCAGGGCGCGACCTACGCGACCGCAGTGGCCGAGCATTTCCGCGACCGCGGCCAGCATGTGCTGCTGCTGATGGACTCGCTGACCCGCTATGCGATGGCGCAGCGGGAAATCGCGCTCGCCATCGGTGAACCGCCGGCAACCAAGGGCTATCCGCCGTCTTGTTTCGCCAAATTACCGCAACTCGTCGAGCGCAGCGGCAACGGCCTGGCAGGCGAGGGATCGATCACCGCCTTCTACACCGTGCTGTCCGAGGGCGACGACCAGCAGGACCCGATCGCCGACGCGGCCCGAGGCATCCTGGACGGCCACATTGTGCTGAGCCGCGAACTGGCCGAGAGCGGGCACTACCCCGCGATCGACGTCGAGCGCTCGATCTCGCGCGTCATGACCAGCGTCGCCGACAAGCGGCACGTCGAACTGGCGCGCCGATTCCGGCAATTGCTCGCGAAATACAACAAGGCGCGCGACCTGATCCAGCTCGGCGCCTACCAGCCGGGGCACGATCCCGAACTCGACCTGGCGGTGCGCCTGCATGGCGACATGGACCGATTGCTCCAACAAGACATGCATTCCCCCGCTTCTTTGAACGATTGCCTCAACCAGTTGACCGCCACACTCAACTTTGCGTGATAGCTGCCGACATCCGTGAAGCGAGGTCATCGACATGAGTAGTTCCAACTTGCAGGCCCTGACCGTTCTCCTCGAACGCGCGGAGGCCGAGCGCGATGAAGCGTTGCGTCATCTGCAGGACGCGCAGGCGCGTGCCAACGCCGCCCGCAACCAGCATGACCAACTGGCGCAATACCGCACGGACTACCGCAGCCGCTGGTCGCAGGAATTCGCTCAGCGGACCACGGTCCAGCTGCTGGGCTGCTACCAGAACTTCGGCCAACGGCTGGACCAGGCCATCGGCCAGCAGAGCGGCATCGCCGACTACGCCGACCAGCGCCTGAGCGCCGCCCGCGACCTGCTGCGCGAGCGCGAGCTGCGCGTCGCCTCGGTCCGCAAGCTGATCGAGCGCCGTCGCGCCGAGACGCTGCGCACCCAGATGCGCCAGGAACAACGCGCCACCGACGAGCAGGCCGCCCGCGCCGCCTCGCGCGGCGGCAACCCGATGTCGCGCCTGGTCGCCTGAGCGCGATCCGGTCGCCGGAACCTTTTTTCCCGTCATGACGCAGATCCAGAACACCCCCGCGTTGCCGGGCGGCCTCGGCGCGATGCCGTCCGCCCCCCGCCGGCCGCAAGGATGGCGGCTCGCCCGACTTCTCGCGCCTGCTGAACCAGAGCAACCAGCAGCTGCAGCAGCAGTCCGCGCAGTCGGCCCGCTCGACGATGGCGCAACTGCAATCGCAACAGCTGGCGACCCAGCAGGCCCAGTCGCAGCAGCAGGCCCGCCAACTGGAAGCCCAGCAGCTCGACGCCCGCCAGCAGGCCCAGCGCCAGGATCAGCGAGCCCAGCGTGATGCGGTCGAAGTTCTTGCCTGTGGCCAGCATCA
>NZ_VOSR01000681.1:0-3507 GCF_007997345.1 Mitsuaria sp. TWR114 | reverse complement strand
CGGCGCTGCGCGACGGCGGCCGCGCGCTGAACTATGGCGAGCTCGCGGCGCAGGTCCGGGCGCTGGCCAGCGGCCTGCTGTCGCTGGGCCTGGAACGGGCCGAGCGCGTCGGCATCTATCTGGACAAGCGGCTGGAGACCGTGGTCGCCAGCTTCGCGGCGCCGGCGGCCGGCGGCGTGTTCGTCCCGGTCAATCCCATCCTCAAGCCCGAGCAGGTCGGCTTCATCGTGCGCGACTGCGAGGTCCGCGTGCTGATCACCTCGCGCGACCGTTACGCGGCGCTGCAGCCGGTGCTGGCGCAATGCCCGTCGGTGCGCCATGTCGTGCTGGTCGACCCCGCGCCCGGCGCCGAGCCGCAGGGCTGGGTCCGCTACAGCGAGCTGCTGGACGCGCCGGCCCGCGCCGCGCACCGCGTCATCGACACCGACATGGTGGCCATCCTCTACACCTCCGGCTCCACCGGCCGGCCCAAGGGCGTGGTGCTGTCGCATCGCAACATGGTCGCCGGCGCGAAGAGCGTCGCCAGCTACCTGGAGAACCGCCCGTCGGACCGCCTGCTGGCCGCGCTGCCGCTGTCCTTCGACGCCGGCTTCAGCCAGCTGACCACGGCCTTCCACGCCGGCGCGTCGGTGTCGCTGCTGAACTACCTGATGCCGCGCGACGTGCTCAAGGCGCTCGAACGCGACCGGATCACCGGCCTGACGGCCGTGCCGCCGCTGTACATCCAGCTGGCGCAGCTCGAGTGGCCGGCGGCGATCGACCAGCAGCTGCGCTACTTCGCCAACACCGGCGGCCGCATGCCGCGCGAGACGCTGGGCCTGCTGCGCCAGCGGGTGCCGTCGGCGCGCCCCTTCCTGATGTACGGCCTGACCGAGGCCTTCCGCTCGACCTACCTGCCGCCGGAGGAGGTGGACCGCCGGCCCGATTCGATCGGCAAGGCCATCCCCAATGCCGAGATCCTGGTGCTGCGCGAGGACGGCACGCCCTGCGCGCCCGATGAGCCCGGCGAGCTGGTGCATCGCGGCGCGCTGGTCGGCCTGGGCTACTGGAACGATGCCGAGAAGACGGCCGAGCGCTACAAGCTGCTGCCGCCGGGCGTCGGCGGCCGCGAGGCCGGCCTGCAGCTGCCCGAGTTCGCGGTCTTCTCCGGCGACAACGTGCGCCAGGACGCCGAGGGTTTCCTGTACTTCATCGGCCGGCGCGACGAGATGATCAAGACCTCCGGCTACCGGGTCAGCCCGACCGAGGTCGAGGAGATCCTGTACGCGACCCAGCTGGTGGGGGAGTGCGTCGCCTTCGGCGTCGACCATCCGACGCTGGGGCAGGCGATCCAGGTGATCGCGACGCCGCCGGCCGGCGGCGAGACGCTCGACGCGACCGCGCTGCTGGCGGCCTGCAAGGCGCGCATGCCGGCCTACATGATCCCGTCCGGCATCGAGTCGCAGGCCGGGCCGCTGCCCCGCAACCCGAACGGGAAGATCGACCGCAAGCTGCTGAGCACCGACTGGGTGGCCCGGCAGGAAGCCCAATGACAGCGCCGCGCGACCCGCGCCGGCCCCCCGCACCGTGAGCATCGACGACCAGCCCCAATCCCTCGCCCCCGTGGCGTCCGCCAAGGCCGCGCGCGGCACGCGGCTATGGACCAGTTCGAGTCCCGCGACGGCGTGCTGCTGGTCGGCGGCCAGCCGCTGACGCGGCTCGCGGACCGCATCGCGCACGCCGTTCTATGCCTACGACCGCGCGCTGCTGACGCGCCGCGTCGAGGCCCTGCGCGCCGCGATGCCGCCGAAGCTGGAGCTGCACTTCGCGATGAAGGCCAACCCGATGCCGGCGCTGGTGGCGCATCTGGCGGGCCTGGTCGACGGCATCGACGTCGCCTCCGCCGGCGAGCTGCAGGTCGCGCTGGACGCCGGCGCCGACCCGCGCGAGATCAGCTTCGCCGGCCCCGGCAAGAGCGCGCTGGAGCTGCGCCAGGCGCTGGCCGCCGGCATCCTGATCAACCTCGAATCCTTCCGCGAGGTCGAGCTGCTGCGCGCGCTGTGCGCGGAGACCGGCTACGCCGCGCGGGTGGCGGTGCGCGTCAATCCGGACTTCGAGCTCAAGTCCTCCGGCATGAAGATGGGCGGCGGCCCCAAGCAGTTCGGCGTCGATGCCGAGCAGGTGCCCGAGCTGCTGGCCCGCATCGGCGAGGCGGGCCTGGGCTTCGAGGGCTTTCACCTGTTCGCCGGCTCCCAGAACCTGAAGCCCGAGGCCATCGTCGAGGCCCAGCTCAAGAGCTTCGAGCTCGCGCTGCGACTGGCGCGGCACGCGCCCGCGCCGGTGAAGGTGCTGAACCTGGGCGGTGGCTTCGGCATTCCGTATTTCCCCGGCGAGCAGCGGCTGGACCTGGGTCCGATCGCCGCCAACCTCGCGGCCCTGATCGAGCGCGCCGTCGTCGAGCTGCCGCAGGCGAAGCTGGTGGTCGAACTCGGCCGCTACCTGGTCGGCGAGGCCGGCGTCTATGTGTGCCGCGTCGTGGACCGCAAGGTGTCGCGTGGCCAGGTCTTCCTGGTCACCGACGGCGGCCTGCATCACCACCTGGCGGCCTCGGGCAACTTCGGCCAGGTCATCCGCAAGAACTATCCGGTGGCGATCGGCAACCGGATCGGCGCCGAGCCCGAGGCCGGCGTGTCCGTGGTCGGCCCGCTGTGCACGCCGCTGGACCTGCTGGGCGAGCGCATGAGCCTGGCGCGGGCGGAGCCCGGCGACCTGGTGGTCGTGTTCCAGTCCGGCGCCTACGGCATCACCGCCAGCCCGCAAGGCTTCTTGAGCCACCCGTGCGCGGCGGAGGTCCTGGTGTGAACACCGCGCCCCGCCTGGCGCAAGTCGACGCCCTGCGCGGCATCGCGGCGCTGGCGGTGGTGCTGTTCCATTACACGACCCGCTACGACCAGCTCTTCGGCCATGCGCAGCCGCTGCGCATCGCCGTCCCGTTCGGGCACCTGGGCGTGAACCTGTTCTTCATGATCAGCGGCTTCGTCATCTTCATGACGCTGGAGCGCACCGCGCGGCCGATGGACTTCGTCGTGTCGCGCTTCAGCCGGCTCTATCCGGCCTACTGGGGCGCGCTGCTGCTGAGCTTCGCGCTGACGCACCTGCTGGGCCTGCCCGGCATGACCGTGGGCTGGGAGGTGCTGCTGGCCAACCTGACGATGGTGCAGGGCTTCTTCGGCGTGCCGCACGTGGACAACGTGTACTGGACGCTGGAGGTGGAGCTGCTCTTCTACTGCTGGGCGCTGGCCAGCTTCCGGCTTGGTGGTGGCGTCGGGCTGCGGAACTTCCTCTTCGCCTGCCTGGCGCTGCGGCTGGTCTATGCCGCGGCGCTGCTCGCGTGGGGCGTGGACCTGCCGTGGATCGGGCAGCGCTGGCTGCTGCTGCCCTACATCGCCTGGTTCGCGCTGGGCGTGGCGGTCTACCGGCTGAGCCGCGTCGGCGGGTCCGCCGATCGCGCGCTCGTGGCGGCGGCGC
>NZ_VOSR01000680.1:0-4171 GCF_007997345.1 Mitsuaria sp. TWR114 | reverse complement strand
CGCCGCGGGCATTGCGATGCCGAACGCCATCACGGCGCCCAGCAGCAGCGCCGCGCGCCAGGCGTGGTGATGGCCGGGTGCGCCTTCCGCGCCGGGCGTGCCATCCACGCCAGCCGCGTCTGCGGTGGTCGCCTCGGCCCCTTGGACGTGCGCTGGAACGAGCCCGCGCACGAGCGACGGCACCATCGGCATCCGGCGCAGGTGCTCGAGCGCCGCGAGCGCCGCGTCCGCATCACCGCGCGTGGCGGTGGACAGGGCGCGCGCGACCTGGAGCGATGGACCGAATGGCCCGGCGGCGGTGAGCGTCGCGGGCGTCTGGGCGCCGGGCAGCAAGGTGTCGATCAGTCGTTGGAGCGCTGGCGACTCCGCCGTCTCCTGGGAGCCACGCGTGAACAGCGCGGCCGTGGCCGACGCGAAATCCGCGGCGCTGGCGACCACCCGCACGGGCGCCTGCGGCGCGTCCTGCGTTGACCCTGGCGTGCCGACGATCGAGCCTGGCGCACCTGTCCCATCCGTCGCATCCGTCGCCGCCCCAGCGCCCGCTGCGCCGAGAGCGCCGGCAGCGCCCGTGCTGGCCTGGGCCGCGGGATGCAGCCGGTCCACGAGCGCGGCCGAGCGCTCCTGGATCCATTGCGCGGTCGCCGGGCGGAACTCGGTGCCGGTGGGGAGCTCGACCGCGGGGCCGGGCGTCGCCGGCATCCGCAGCGGCGCGATCGAGGTGCGGAGATAGAAGGGCCCCGCGGCGACGCTCGACGGACCGGGTCGGAGCTTGCGCTTGAGCTGGTCCAGGAGGCCGTCTTCCGAGGGATGCGTGGGGGAGCGAGCGGGTGGCGTGACCGGCGCGGCGGGCGAGGGCGCGTGGTCGGCGCCGACGGTCGGCGCGAGCGGTCCCCCGGCGGTACGGGAAATTGTCATGGCGTCGCCAGCCTGAGCGCGACCCCGCCCAGCCCCGCGCGCGGACGCGAAGCGGGAGCGGCGCCGGCGAAGCGTCCGCCATTCCTCACCGACTTGTTTCCACGCCGTATCCGAGTCCGACAAACTCCGCGCGTGCAGAAATCACGCGGCAACAACCTGTTGCCGCGCCTTTCACCTGTTGTACGAATGACGGTGTATTGAGCGCGCCGTCTCGCCACCATCCCGCATCCGCTGCTTCGGGCTGATGCCGAGATGACTGCCGCCGCTCATACCCCCTTCGCTCCGACCGACGACGACCGCGTCGTCGATGCGACGTCGACCTCCGGGACCTCGGCCGCGCTCGCGGCGGCGGCCGCGGCGGCCCTGCTGGCCGCTTGCGGCGGCGGTGGCGGCGAGACCGCCGACGGCGGCGGCCCCGACAGCGACCCGCAGAACAGCGTCCCGCCCACCGATGCGCAGGCCGCGCGTTTCCTCGGCCAGGCCGGCTTCGCGGCCAGCGCCACCGACATCGCCGCGGTCAAGTCTTCCGGCTACGCCCGCTGGCTGGACCAGCAGTTCGCCGCGCCCCGCACGCAGGGGCATTACGACTGGCTGGTCGCCAAGGGCTACAACGCCGAGTCCTTCCGCAACAGCCTCTCCGGCGTCGACGCCACGCTGTGGCGCAAGCTGATCGGCTCGCCCGACCAGCTGCGCCAGCGGGTGGTGCTGGCGCTGTCGGAGATCTTCGTCGTGTCGATGACCGGCCTGCCGGTGAGCTGGGCCAACATGGCCACCGCCGGCTACGTCGACATGCTGGAGCAGCGCTGCTTCGGCAGCTTCCGCGCGCTGATCGAGGGCGTGACCCTGTCCCCCGCGATGGGCGTGTTCCTGGCGATGCGCGGCAACCGCAAGGAAGATCCCCGCACCGGCCGCCAGCCCGACGAGAACTACGCCCGCGAGGTGATGCAGCTGTTCACCATCGGCCTGAACCAGCTCAATCCCGACGGCACGCCCAAGACCAGCAACGGCAAGACCATCGACACCTACACGCTGCCGCAGATCACCGAGCTGGCGCGGGTGTTCACCGGCTGGGACTTCGACACCACCGATGCCAACGGCGCTGATCCGAGCTACATGACCCGGCCGATGAAGCACACGGCCAGCCGCTTCTCCACCGGCGCCAAGAAGGTGCTGGACGTCACCATCCCCGAGACCGCCGACGGACCCGCCGCGATGAAGCAGGCGCTGGACACGCTGGTCGCGCATCCCAACGTCGGGCCGTTCATCGGCCGGCAGCTGATCCAGCGCCTGGTGGCGTCCAACCCCAGCCCCGCCTACGTGCAGCGCATCGCCGCGGTCTTCGACAACAACGGCAAGGGCGAGCGCGGCGACCTGCGCGCGGTGATCCGCGCGATCCTGCTCGACAGCGAGGCCCGCCAGCCCTCGACCGCGCCCGGCGGCGGCAAGCTGCGCGAGCCCATCCTGCGCCTGATCCAGTGGGCCCGCAGCGTCAACCTGACGTCGCCCGGCGACCTCTGGGCCATCGGTGACACCAGCAACCCGGCCACGCGCCTGGGACAGAGCCCGCTGCGCAGCGGCTCGGTCTTCAACTTCTTCCGGCCGGGCTACGTGCCGCCCAATTCCCAGCTAGGCACCAACAACGTCACCGCGCCGGAGTTCCAGCTCTGCAACGAGAGCACCGTGGCGGGCTACCTGAACTTCATGCAAAGCCTGATCGGCAACGGCATCGGCGACATGAAGCCCGACTACACGGCGGACCTCGCGCTGGCCGCCGACCCGGCGGCGATGGTGCAGCGCCAGGCCCTGGTGATGGCGGGCGGCGACCTGTCGGCCACGACCATCACCACCATCGCCACCGCCGTCGCCACGATCAAGGCCGACACCGACGCCGGCAAGCTCAACCGCGTCAAGGCCTCCTGGCTGATGGTGCTGGCGGCGCCCGAATACCAAGTGCAGAAGTGAGCGGAGCGACAGCCATGCCCCACATCTCGAAACTGGCGTCGCTGCGTCGCCGCGAATTCCTCCAGCGCGCCTCGGCGCTGTCCGTCGCGGGCACCGCCGCGCCCTGGGCGCTGCAGCTGGCCGCGATCAACGAGGCCGCCGCCGCCGTCGCGCCCGGCGACTACAAGGCCATCGTCTGCCTGTTCATGTATGGCGGCAACGACCACGGCAACACCCTGGTGCCCTACGACGCCGCGAGCCACCAGGCCTACGCCACCATCCGCCAGGCGCTGACGACGCCGCGCGACCAGCTCGCCGCCACCGCGCTGACGCCGGCCACGGCGCTGCCGGACGGCCGTCAGATGGCGTTGGCGCCGACGATGACCCGGCTCAAGCCGGTCTTCGACGCCGGGCGCCTGGCGGTGATGCTCAACATCGGTCCGCTGATGCAGCCGACCACGCTGGCCCAGTACAAGGCCGGCAACGTGCCGCTGCCGCCCAAGCTGTTCTCGCACAACGACCAGTCCAGCCTCTGGCAATCGTCCCGGCCCGAGGGCGCGACCTCCGGCTGGGGCGGCCGGGTGGCCGACCAGTTCCTGGGCAGCAACGGCAACGCGACCTTCACCTGCATCAACGTCTCCGGCAATGCGGTGTTCATGTCGGGCGGGCAGGCGGTGCAGTACCAGATGAGCAGCGGCGGCGCCGTCGCCATCAATGGCGCGACGCGGTCGCTGTTCGGGTCCGCGGCCTGCTCGGAAGCGCTGCGCGCCCTGGTCACCGCCGAGCGCCAGCACTGGATGGAGCAGGAGCTCAACCGCGTCACCGCGCGCTCGATCAGCGCGCAGGGCACGATCTCGACGGCGCTGGCCAACTCGACGCTGCAGACGCCCTTCGACACCGGCGGCCTGGCGGCCCAGCTGCAGACGGTGGCCCGGCTGATAGGCGCCCGCTCGGCGCTGGGCGCGCAGCGGCAGGTCTACTTCGTGTCGATCGGCGGCTTCGACCTGCACGACAACCTGGTGGCCCAGCATCCCGGCCTGCTGGGCACCGTCGCCAACGCGATGGCCAGCTTCGACGCGGCGCTGGGCGAGCTGGGCGTCGCGCAGAACGTCACGACCTTCACCGCCTCGGACTTCGGCCGCACGCTGAGCTCCAACGGCGACGGTTCCGACCACGGCTGGGGCAGCCACCACCTCGTGATGGGCGGCGCGGTCAAGGGCGGCCGCTTCTACGGCCAACTGCCCTCGGTGAGCGTGAACGGGCCGGACGACGTCGGCCAGGGCCGCCTGCTGCCGACGACCTCGGTGGACCAGCT
>NZ_VOSR01000068.1:0-2819 GCF_007997345.1 Mitsuaria sp. TWR114 | reverse complement strand
GGCGCTGGCCGCGCTGGCGGTCGGCGCGGCGAGCAAGCGGCTGAGCGACCTGGAACACGCGCTGGGCACGACGCTGCTGGAGCGGCACTCGCGCGGCGTCTCCCTGACCGAGGCCGGGCTGGCGCTGCAGCGCCATGCGCAGCGCATCCTCAGCGACGTGGACCAGATGACGGCCGACCTGTCGGACTACGCGTCGGGCCTGACCGGCGTGGTGCGGCTGTGGGCCAACACCTCGGCGGTGACGCAGTTCCTGCCGGCGCAGGTCTCGGGTTTCGTGCGCGACAACCCGCGCATCCGCATCGAGCTGGAGGAGGCGGACAGCCACGAGATCGTGGTGGCCGTGCTCGATGGCCGCGCCGACCTGGGCATCTTCGCGGACCGCACGCCGGCGCTCGGGCTGCATGTCCTGAACTACCGCCAGGACCGGCTGGTGCTGGTGGCGCCGGCCGGCCATCCGCTATCCCGCCGCAAGGCGGTGCGCTGGGCGCAGGCGGTCGAGTACGACTTCGTGACGCTGGCCAAGGCCACCTCGCTGCACAAGCGGCTGGAGATGGAGACCGAGACCCTGGGCCGGCGCCTGAAGAACCGCATCCAGGTCCGCAGCTTCGACGCGATGTGCCGGATGGTGGCGGCGGGCATGGGCATCGCGGTGCTGCCGGACGTGGCGGTCGAGCCGCTGCTCAAGCCGCTGGACCTGCGCCGCGTCGCGCTCGACGAGCCCTGGTCCGATCGCCGGCTGCTGATCGGCGTGCGTGACCTCGACGGCTTGCCGCGCCATGTGCGCGTGTTCATCGACCATCTCTGTTCCTGAGACCCTCGCCCCGAGGGTGAACCCCGATCCGCTTTCGCGACCCGCGAAAGCAGCCGCCGCGACTCCCGCCTTCCGCTGCGCGGCGCGTGTTCCCAGAATGCGCCTCCATCACCAGGACCAGGAGGGCACGAGCCATGGAAGGACTGCAGGCGCTGCAAGGATTGCGCGTCGTCGAGATGGGCCAGTTGATCGCCGGCCCGTTCGCCGGCAAGACGCTGGGCGATTTCGGCGCCGACGTGGTGAAGATCGAGGCCCCCGGCAGCGGCGACCCGCTGCGCAACTGGCGAATGATCCAGGACGGCACCTCCGTGTGGTGGCAGGTCCAGTCGCGCAACAAGCGCTCGATCGCGCTCGACCTGCGTCAGGCGGACGGCCAGGACATCGCCCGGCAACTGATCGCCGAGGCCGACGTGCTGATCGAAAACTTTCGCCCCGGCACGCTCGAGGGCTGGGGCATGTCCTACGAAGCGCTCGCTAAGACCAACCCCGGGCTGATCATGTTGCGCATCAGCGGCTACGGCCAGACCGGCCCGTACCGCGACCTGCCCGGCTTCGGGATGATCGGCGAGGCGATGGGCGGCCTGCGGCACCTGACCGGCGAACCCGGCCGGGTGCCGGTGCGCTGCGGCATCTCGATCGGCGACACGTTGGCCGCGCTGCACGGCACGATCGGCGTGCTCACGGCGCTGTACCACCGCAAGGTCAATGGCGGCCGCGGCCAGGTCATCGACGTGGCCCTGACCGAGGCGGTCCTCAACGTGATGGAGAGCCTGATCCCCGAGTACAGCGCCTTCGGCACCGTGCGCGGTCCGGCGGGCTCGGCGCTGCCGGGCATCGCGCCGTCCAATGCCTATGCCTGCGCCGATGGCGTCGTGCTGATCGCCGGCAATGGCGATTCGATCTTCAAGCGGCTGATGCAGGTGATCGGCCGCGAGGACCTGGGCCGGGACGAGGCGCTGGCCAACAACGCCGGCCGCGTCGCGCGCGTCGAGGAGATCGACGCCGCGATCGGCGCCTGGGCGGCGACGCGCACCGTCGAGCAGGTGCTGGCGCCGCTGGCCGAGGCCAGCGTGCCCGCCGGCCGCGTCTACACCGCCAAGGACATCGTCGAGGACCCGCACTTCCGGGCCCGCGAGATGATCCTGCGCCAGCCCACCCGCGACGGCCATGAGATCGACGTGCCGGGCATCGTGCCCAAGCTGATGGGCACGCCCGGCGCGGTGCGCCGCGCCGCGCCGCGCCTGGGCGGCGACACCGACGAAGTGCTGCGCGAGATCGGCCTCACCGCCGAACAGATCGCCGCGTTGCGCGAGCGCAAGATCGTTTCCTGAGGGCGTCCCCATGACCGCTTCCAACGCTTCCGCCTCCACCGGCACGGGTGTGTCGCGCTCACCGTCCGATGTCTGGACCGGCGCCGGCCGTCGCGTCTTCATGCAGGACGTCGGCACCCGCGACGGCCTGCAGGCCGAGACCGTCTTCGTGCCCACGGCCGACAAGATCGCGCTGGTGGACGCGCTGTCCGAGGCGGGCCTGGCCAAGATCGAGGTCACCGCCTTCGTCTCGCCCAAGGCCATCCCGGTGCTCGCCGACGCGTCCGAGGTGATGCGCGGCATCACCCGCCGGCCCGGTGTGGTCTACACGGTGCTGGTGCCCAACGTCCGCGGCGCCGAGCGCGCGATCGAGGCGCGCGCCGACGAGCTCAACCTGGTGATGTCCGCCAGCGAGAGCCACAACCTGGCCAACCTGCGCATGACGCGCGCGCAGTCCTTCGCCGGGCTGGCCGAGGTCGCCGCGATGGCGCATCGGGCCGGGACGGCGGTGAACGTGTCGCTGTCCTGCGCCTTCGGTTGCCCGATGGAGGGCGACGTGCCGGTCCAGACGGTGCTGGGCTGGTGCGGCCATTTCATCGAGCAGCTCGGCGCGCGCGGCGTGACGCTGTGCGACACCACCGGCATGGCCTATCCGACGCAGGTCGTCGCGCTGGTGCGGGCCTTCCGCGAGCGCTGGC
>NZ_VOSR01000679.1:0-7482 GCF_007997345.1 Mitsuaria sp. TWR114 | reverse complement strand
GCGCCGCGGGCACCGTCTCCCTGCCCGGCTCCAAGAGCATCTCCAACCGGGTGCTGCTGCTGGCCGGCCTGTCCGAGGGCGTGACCCGGGTGCACGACCTGCTGGCCTCGGACGACACCAAGGTCATGCTGGCCGCGCTGCGCGAGTTGGGCTGCCAGCTCGAGACCGGCGCGGACGGCGTGCTGTCGGTGACCGGCATCGGCGGCCGGTTGACTACCCGGCAGGCCAAGCTCTTCCTGGGCAACGCCGGCACGGCGATGCGCCCCCTGACCGCCGCGCTCGCGCTGCTGGCGGCCACGCAGGGCGGCCAGTTCGAACTCTCCGGCGTGCCCCGCATGCATGAGCGCCCGATCGGCGACCTGGTCGACGCGCTGCGCGCGCTGGGCTGCCCGATCGACTGCCTCGGCCAGGAGGGTTATCCGCCGCTGCGGCTCAACGGGCCGGCGGCGCTGACGCTGGACGCGCCGGTGCGCGTGCGCGGCGACGTCTCCAGCCAGTTCCTCACCGCCCTGCTGCTCGCCCTGCCCCTGGTCGCGCAGCGGGACCTCGTCATCGAGGTCACCGGCGAGCTGATCTCCAAGCCCTACGTCCACATCACGCTGGAGAGGTTGCTGGCGCGCTTCGGCGTCCAGGTCCAGCGCGACGACGACTGGCAGCGTTTCGTGATTCCCGCCGGCAGCCGCTACCGCTCGCCCGGCGAGGTGCACGTCGAGGGCGATGCGTCGTCGGCGTCCTACTTCGTCGCGCTCGGCGCGATCGCCGCCACCGACGCGCCGGTGCGCATCGAGGGCGTGGGCTCGAGCTCGGTGCAGGGCGACGTCCGTTTCGTCGAGGCCGCGCAGGCGATGGGCGCCCAGGTCGACATCGGCCCCAACTGGCTGGAGGTGCGCCGCGGCGCCTGGCCGCTGAAGGCGCTGGACCTGGACTGCAACCACATCCCGGACGCCGCGATGACGCTGGCCGTGATGGCGCTGTACGCCGACGGCCCGACGACGCTGCGCAACATCGCCTCCTGGCGCGTGAAGGAGACCGACCGCATCGCCGCGATGGCGACCGAGCTGCGCAAGCTCGCGCGCGGGTCGAAGAAGGCCCGGACTGGCTGCGCGTGCATCCGCTCAAGGCCTGGAAGCCGGCGGCCATCCACACCTACGACGACCATCGAGTCGCGATGTGCTTCTCGCTGGCGGCCTTCAACGGCCTGCAGGACGACCGCCAGGGGCCCGCCGTGCCGGTGCGCATCCTGGATCCGCAATGCGTCGCCAAGACCTTCCCCGACTACTTCGAGACGCTGTTCGGTGTCGTCCGCGCCAACGTGGAGGACATTCCCGTCATCACGATCGACGGCCCCACCGCCTCGGGCAAGGGCACGCTGACCGACGAGGTCGCGCAGGCGCTGGGCTACGACGTGCTGGATTCCGGCGCGCTGTACCGGGTGACCGGGCTGGCCGCCTCGCGCCACCATGTCGACCTGGCCGATGGCGAGGCGGTCGCGGCGCTGGTGCCGACGCTGGACCTGAAGTTCGAGTCGGGCCGGGTGCTGCTGGACGAGGAGGACGTCTCGGCCGAGCTGCGCCAGGAAGCGACCGGGCTGATGGCCTCGCAGGTCGGCGCCCATCCGGCGGTGCGTCGCGCGCTGCACCAGCTGCAGCTGAATTTCCGCCGCCTGCCCGGCCTGGTGGCCGACGGGCGCGACATGGGCACGGCGATCTTCCCCGACGCGGCGCTCAAGGTCTTCCTGACCGCCAGTGCCGCGACGCGAGCCGAGCGACGTCACAAGCAATTGATTTCCAAGGGAATTCCGGCTAATATCGACAGCTTGCGCGCTGATCTGGAAGCGCGGGACGCTCGCGACAAGGGTCGCAGCGCGTCTCCGCTGCAGGCCGCCGCGGACGCGATCGAGCTGGACAACTCGCAGCAGACCATCGGGGAATCCCGTGATCTGGTGTTGAGCTGGTGGCAGGAACGCGGTCCGTTCAAGGCCTGAGGCGTTTTCAGGTCGACACGCAAACAGGAGCGTCACCCCTCCCTCCGGACGCCAGTCCACTGGGGGTGACGTATTCGACAACCTAACCCGCAAGTCCGCTTGCAACACAAGCCTTCGCACCTCTCGGATCAGGCCGCTTGACGCATCAAGCCGCCGGACGCTCTGTGCCTGGCAAGGAAATCTCACATGTCCCAAATGGAATCTTTCGCCGCCCTCTTCGAGGAATCGCTGCAGAAGTCGAACATGCGCGCCGGCGAGGTCATCTCGGCTGAAGTCGTCCGCATCGAGCACAACTTCGTGGTCGTCAACGCCGGCCTGAAGTCCGAAGCCTACGTGCCCGTCGACGAATTCAAGAACGACCAGGGCGAAGTCGAAGTCCAAGTCGGTGATTTCATCTCGGTCGCCATCGACGCGATCGAAAACGGCTACGGCGACACCATCCTGTCGCGCGACAAGGCCAAGCGCCTGGCCTCGTGGCTGTCGCTGGAAACCGCCCTGGAATCGGGCGATTTCGTGACCGGCACCGTCTCCGGCAAGGTCAAGGGCGGCCTGACCGTCCTGGTCAACGGCATCCGCGCCTTCCTGCCCGGTTCGCTGCTGGACACCCGCCCGGTGAAGGACATGAGCCCGTTCGAGGGCAAGACCATGGAGTTCAAGGTCATCAAGCTGGACCGCAAGCGCAACAACGTTGTGCTGTCGCGTCGCGCGGTGGTCGAGGCTTCGATGGGTGAAGAGCGCGCCAAGCTGCTGGAGACGCTGACCGAAGGCGCCATCGTCAACGGCGTGGTCAAGAACATCACCGAATACGGTGCGTTCGTCGACCTGGGCGGCATCGACGGCCTGCTGCACATCACCGACATGGCCTGGCGCCGTGTCCGTCACCCGAGCGAAGTGGTGACGGTCGGCCAGGAACTGACGGCCAAGGTCCTGAAGTTCGACGCCGAGAAGAACCGCGTCTCGCTGGGCCTGAAGCAGCTGGGCGACGACCCGTGGTTCGGCGTGTCGCGCCGCTACCCGGCCAACACCCGCCTGTTCGGCAAGGTCACCAACATCGCCGACTACGGCGCGTTCGTCGAGATCGAGCCGGGCATCGAAGGCCTGGTGCACGTCTCCGAAATGGACTGGACCAACAAGAACGTGGCTCCTTCCAAGGTCGTCTCGCTGGGCGACGAAGTGGAAGTCATGGTCCTGGAGATCGACGAAGACAAGCGTCGCATCTCGCTGGGCATGAAGCAGTGCCGCGCCAACCCGTGGGAAGAGTTCGCCGAGAACGTCAAGCGTGGCGACCGCGTCAAGGGCCCGATCAAGTCGATCACCGACTTCGGCGTGTTCGTGGGCCTGGCCCAGGGCATCGACGGCCTGGTGCACCTGTCCGACCTGTCGTGGAACGAGCCGGGTGAAACCGCCGTCCGCAACTACAAGAAGGGCCAGGAAGTCGAAGCCATCGTGCTGGCCGTGGACGTCGAGCGCGAGCGCATCTCGCTGGGCATCAAGCAGCTGGACGGCGACCCGTTCTCGACCTTCGTGTCGGTGAACGACCGCGGCATGACCGTGACCGGCAAGGTCAAGACCGTCGACGCGCGTGGCGCCGAGATCGATCTGGGCGAGGACGTCACCGGCTACCTGCGCGCTTCGGAAATCGCCCGCGACCGCGTGGAAGATGCCCGCAACGTGCTGAAGGAAGGCGACGAAGTCTCGGCCGTGATCATCAACGTCGACCGCAAGTCGCGCAGCATCCAGCTGTCGATCAAGGCCAAGGACAACGCCGACGAACAGCAAGCCATGCAGCGCCTGTCGCAGTCGAACGAGCGTGAGAACGCCGGCACGACGAGCCTGGGCGCCCTGCTGCGCGCCAAGCTGGACAACCAGAACAACGGCTGATCCCTCGCGGGACCTGGGCGCCACGCGCAGCGTGGTGTCCGGGGCTCAAGAGAATCCCTTGTTCTGGTCGGCGGCGGGCTGAGTTAGCCTGACCGCCGCAGACACGCCCAACCGACGCTCAAGCGCTTCGACAGGCTCGCTCCGCAGCGAGCCTGTTTTTTCTTCAGATGCTGACGACCATGACCCGATCCGACCTGGTGGCCCACTTGTCCGAGCGCTTCGGCCAGCTCACGCAGCGAGACACCGAGTTCGCGGTCAAGACCATCCTGGACGCGATGTCCGACGCGCTGGCCCGCGGCCACCGCATCGAGATCCGCGGTTTCGGCAGCTTCTCGATCAACCGCCGCCCGCCGCGCATGGGCCGCAACCCGCGCAGCGGCGAGCAGGTGCTGATCCCCGAGAAGCTGGTGCCGCACTTCAAGCCGGGCAAGGCCCTGCGCGAAGCCGTCGACGCGCAGCTGCCCGTCGCCGACGAGGACCAGCAGGCCGCCTGAGCCCCTCGCCCCAAGGCAGGAGCGCCGCGCATCGCGGCGCTTTTTTTTCGCCCGTTGGAGGGTGTCCCGCCCCTGACGGGGGACTCGCCCTGCCGAACGTCATGCACTGGGCTTGGCGGTGCTCGCACGCGCCTAGAATCGCCCCCCATGCGAATCCTGGTCTGGCTCTTCCGCGCCTTCCTGTTCTTCTGCCTGTTCGCCTTCGCGCTGAACAACAGCCAGGAGATCGTCGTGCACTGGTTCTTCGGCCAGGCATGGCGTGCTCCGCTGGTGATCGTGGTGCTGCTGACCTTCGGGCTGGGCTGCGCCTTCGGTGTGCTGGCGATGATCCCGGCCTGGTGGCGCCACAAGCGCGCCGCCGCGCGCTCGCTCCCTCCGGCGGACGACCTGCCGCCTTCGGCGGCGACCGCCTCCGCCAACGACCCCAAGATCCCCGATGGAATTTGATCTGAGCTGGCTGCTGATCGGCGTCCCCCTGGTCTTCGGCCTGGGCTGGCTCGCCTCCAAGCTGGACTCGCGCCAGTGGAAGCGTGAACAGCGCGACGCCCCGCGCGCCTACTTCAAGGGGCTGAACCTCCTGCTCAACGAGCAGCAGGACAAGGCCATCGACGCCTTCATCGAGGCGGTGCAGGCCGATCCCGACACCTCCGAGCTGCACTTCGCGCTGGGCAACCTGTTCCGGCGCCGCGGCGAATACGAACGCGCCGTGCGGGTGCACCAGCACCTGCTCTCGCGCGGCGACCTGCCCAAGTCCGAACGTGACCGCGCGCAGTACGCGCTGGCCCAGGACTTCTTCAAGGCCGGCCTGTTCGACCGCGCCGAGACTGCCTACGAGGCCCTCAAGGGCACCGCCTTCGACCACGAGGCGGCGCTGGCGCTGCTGTCGCTGTACGAGCGCTCGCGCGAATGGGCCAAGGCGGCGGAGGTCTCCGAGCAGCTCGAGGCCGCGGGCACCGGCAGCTTCGCCAGCCGCATCGCCAACTACTGGTGCGAGCTGGCCCTGGAGGCACAGGCCCGCCAGGACGTGACGGAGGCCCGCCGCTGGCTGGACCAGGCCCGCGCCCGCGCGCCGCAGTCGGCCCGCGCCTACGTGCTGCTGGGCCAGATGCTCGCGCGCCAGGGCGACCAGACCGGCGCGATGGCGCTGTACGCCGAGCTGCTGAGAGCCAATCCCGACGCGTTCAACCTGGTCGCGCGCGACTACGCCCAGGCGGCGCAATCCACCGGCACCGCCGCGCAGGCGCTGGCGCTGATCGAGGCCCAGTACCGCCGCCATCCGAGCATGGCGCTGCTGCAGGCGATCGCGCTGCTCGAACCGGCGCCCGAGGCGCAGCGCCGTCGCCTGGCCGAGCACCTGCGGGTCGAGCCGGCGCTGTCCGCCGCGACGCAATTGCTGCAGCAGAGCCAGGCGCGCCAGCAGCCGCTGGACGACGACGAGGCGCAGCTCGTCGGCACCGCGCTGCAGCGCGCGGTGCGGCCGCTGCAGCGCTACCGCTGCGCCGCGTGCGGCTTCGAGTCGCAGCACTATTTCTGGCAATGCCCCGGCTGCCTCAGCTGGGACAGCTACCCGCCCCGTCACGTCGAAGAGCTCTGAGCCCGATGACCACACCGATGAGCTCCCCCGCGACCACCCCGCCGCCCGCCGCGGCCCCGGGCGGCGACCGCGTCATCCTCTGCATGAAGTGGGGCACCAAGTACGGTCCCGAGTACGTCAACCGCCTGTACGCGATGGTGCGCCGGCACCTGCGCGGCGACTTCCGCTTCGTCTGCCTGACCGATCGCACCGACGGCATCCGGCCGGAGGTCGAGTGCCGGCCCATCCCGCCGCTGGACCTGCCGCCCGGCAGTCCGGAACGCGGGTGGACCAAGCTGACCACCTTCAGCGATGACCTGGTCGCCCAGTACGGCCTGAGCGGCACCGCCCTCTTCCTCGACCTGGACGTGGTGATCGTCGACGACATCACGCCCTTCTTCGAGGTGCCGGGCGAGTTCCTGATCATTCACGACTGGAAGCGCCCCTGGCGCATCACCGGCAACTCGTCGGTCTACCGCTTCACCCTTGGCGCTCATCCGGAGGTGCTGGCGACCTTCCGTCGCGACTTCGATGCGATCCGCGCGAAGTTCCGCAACGAACAGGCCTACCTCTCGGACGAGATGCACAAGAAGGGCCTGCTGAGCTACTGGGACGCGCGATGGTGCGCGAGCTTCAAGTACCACAGCATCCCGCGCTGGCCGATGAACTACTTCCGGGCGCCGTTCATCCCGGACGGCGCGCGGATCCTGATCTTCCACGGTGTCATGAATCCGCCCGACGCGCTGGCCGGCCGCAGCAACGGCAACTGGCGTCGCCCGAAACCCGCGGCGTGGATCGCCGATCACTGGCATGAGTGAGGCGCCGATGAGCAGCCCATCCGACCTGTCGTCCCCGGGCGTCGACGAGGACGCCGGCACCAACGCGCCGTGGCTGTCGGTGCTGATTCCCGTCCACAACGTCAAGGACTACCTGCGCGAGTGCCTGGACTCGGTGCTGGCCCAGGCCGACGACGGCGTCGAGGTGCTGATGGTGGACGACTGCTCCACCGACGGCTCTGACGCCCTGGTGCGCGAACTGGTGGCGGCGCACGCGTCCGGGCCGGTGCGCGTGCGGGGGCTGTTCCACGCGCAGAACCAGGGGCTCTCCGGCGCGCGCAACACGACCCTGCAGGCGGCACGCGGGGACTACGTCTGGTTCCTGGACTCCGACGACTACCTGATGCCCGGCGCCATCCCGCGTCTGCGCACGGTGGTCCGGGAGCACGCGCCGGCGCTGGTGCTGTGCGACTTCTTCATGCTGCGCGAGCGGGTCAAGCTCAAGCACAAGCTGCGCGGCGAGATGCACCGACGCACCTTCTTCGGCCCGGAGCGCCAGCTGCTGCGCGACCCGTCGCGGCTGCTGCGCGGGCTCTTCGAGGCCGGCCAGATGCACAGCTGGTCCAAGATCGCGCGGCGCAGCCTCTGGGGCGAGCAGCTGCGATTCCCGGTCGGCCGCTACTTCGAGGACATGGCCACCACGCCCTTCCTGGCGCTGCTGGCCGACACCGCGTGGTACGAGCCCGCGGTCTGGGTCGCCTACCGCCAGCGCCA
>NZ_VOSR01000678.1:0-1424 GCF_007997345.1 Mitsuaria sp. TWR114 | reverse complement strand
CTACCGCACCGAGATGATCGAGACCTACGCCCTGCGTGATTTCAACCTGGACGTGCGCGAAGGCGAGTTCGTCGCCGTCACCGGCCCGTCGGGCTCGGGCAAGACGACCTTCCTGACCATCGCGGGCCTGCTGGAGGCCTTCACCGGCGGCCGCTACGAGCTCGACGGCGTCGACGTCAGCCGCATGGACGACACCCAGCGATCGCGCATGCGCAACGAAAAGATCGGCTTCATCTTCCAGGCCTTCAACCTGATCCCCGACCTCAACGTGCTGGACAACATCGAGGTCCCGCTGCGCTACCGCGGCATGAAGTCGGCCGAGCGCCAGCAGCGCGCCCGCGACGCGCTGGCCCGGGTCGGGCTGTCGGCGCGCGAGCGTCACTACCCGGCCGAGCTGTCCGGCGGCCAGCAGCAGCGCGTGGCGATCGCCCGCGCGCTGGCCGGCTCGCCGCGCCTGCTGCTGGCCGACGAGCCGACCGGCAACCTCGACAGCGCGATGGCCCGCAGCGTGATGGACCTGCTGGAGGAACTCCACCGCGACGGCGCCACCATCGTGATGGTCACGCACGATCCGCAGCTCGCCGCGCGCGCGCAGCGCAACGTGCATGTGATCGACGGCCAGGTCGTCGACATCGCGGCCGAGCTGCACATGGACCCGGCGCTGCTGCGCGCCGCGGCCGCCCCGTCCAAGACGCCCACCTCGGCCTGACCATGCGCGCACGCTTCCCTTCCCGGCCGGCGGCGCTCGCGGCGGTCGTGGTGGCCGCACTGTGCGCGGGCTGCTGCCTGCCCGCCGCCGCCGAGGACCTGCTCGAGGTCTACGCCCAGGCGCGCGGCGCGGACCCGGTGCTGTCGGGCGCGCGCGCGGTCCGCGGCGAGCAGCAGGAGCTGGCCGTCCAGGCCCGCGCCCAGCTGCTGCCGCAGTGGTCCGCCCAGCTGAGCGAGTCGCACCAGCGCGACGACGGCCGCCAGCACCAGCTCACCCACAGCCTCAGCCAGGTGCTGGTCGACCTGAGCCGGCTGCGCAGCTGGGATGCCGCCAGGACGCTGGTCAGCGCCGAGGACGCCCGCGTGCGCGCCGCCGAGGCCGACCTCTGCGCCCGCGTCGCCCGCGCCTATTTCGGCGTGCTGACGGCGCAGGCCGCGCTGGCCACCGCGCAGGCGATCGAGGACGTCTACGGCCAGCAGGTGGCGCAGGCGCAATCGCGCTTCGAGGCCAGGCTGTCCGCGTCGCTGGACGTCGAGCAGGCGCGCGCCTATTACGAGCTGGCGCGCGGCACCACCGCGCAGGCGCGCGAGGACCTGCTCGACGCCCGCCAGGCGCTGGCGCAGATCACGGCCGCATGCCGGGCGAGCTGCAGCCGCTCGCGCCCGAGCTGGCGATGCTGATGCCCCGGAGCCGGCCGACCCGCAGGCCCTGGGTG
>NZ_VOSR01000677.1:0-2655 GCF_007997345.1 Mitsuaria sp. TWR114 | reverse complement strand
ACGCTGGGCGCCACCGCGCTGTGGGCGCCGTCGCGCAGCCAGGTCCGGATCGCCGACTTCAGCGCGGTGACGAAACCGGGCCGCTATCGGCTGCGGGTCGCGGGCCTGCCCGACTCGGATCCGTTCACCATCGGCCCCGGCGCCTACGACGCCCTGGCCGCCGGCGCGATCCGCGCGTTCTACTTCAACCGGGCCGGCATCGCGCTGACGCCAGACCTGGCCGGCCCCTTCGCCCGCCCCGCCGGCCATCCGGACACGCGCGTGTTGATCCATGCCTCGGCCGCCGGACCGAAGCGCAAGACCGGCGACGTCATCAGCAGCCCCAAGGGCTGGTACGACGCCGGCGACTACAACAAGTACATCGTCAACTCCGGCATCACCGTCTACACGCTGCTGGCCAGCTACGAGCAGATGCCCGATCGCATGCGGGCGCTGAAGGTGGGCCTGCCTGAAAGCGGCAACGGGCTGCCGGACGTGCTCAACGAGGCGCTCTGGAACCTCGACTGGATGCTGACCATGCAGGATCCGGACGATGGCGGCGTCTATCACAAGCTGACCAATCCGGGCTTCGACGGCGTCGTGATGCCGGACGCGGCCACGACGTCCGGCGATCGCGTCGTCGTGCAGAAGAGCACCGCCGCGGCGCTGGACTTCGCCGCGGTGATGGCCGTCGGCAGCCGCGTGTTCAAGGGCTTCGAGCAGCAGCGCCCGGGCCTGTCCGCGCGCATGCTGGCCGCCGCGCGCGCCGCCTGGGGCTGGGCGCAGGCGCATCCCGACGCCATCTACCGCCAGCCGCCGGACATCCACACCGGCGACTACGGCGATCCGACGCTGGACGACGAGTTCGCCTGGGCCGCCGCCGAGCTCTACATCGCCACCGGCGACGAGGCCTTCTACGCCGCGATGAAGCCGGCGCAGACCACGATGACAGTGCCGTCCTGGGGCGACGTGCGCGGGCTGGCCTGGATGTCGCTCGCAGCGCACCGCGACCGGCTGGGCCCCGCCGCGGACCGCGCGCTGATCGAGCGCCGCGTCCGCGAGCTGGCCGACGCGCTGGTCGCCAAGGGCAAGGCCTCCGCCTGGGGCGTGGCGCTGGAGGAGAAGGACTTCAACTGGGGCAGCAACTCCAATGCGCTGAACCAGGCCATGGTGCTGCTGCAGGCCGATCGCCTGGACGCCGCCCGCCCGGCTGCGGCCGAAAGCGGTACGCGCGCCAGCCGGCGCGCCGGACCGGCCGTCAGCGCCTACCGCCAGGCGGCGCAGGGCCTGCTCGACTACGTGATGGGCCGCAACCCGACGGGCCTGTCGATGGTGACCGGCTTCGGCACCCGCTCGCCGATGCATCCGCATCACCGGCCCTCGGAGGCCGACGGCGTGGTCGCGCCGGTGCCGGGCTTCGTCGTCGGCGGGGCCAATGCCGGCCAGCAGGACCTCAAGGGCTGCCCGGTGCCGTACCCCTCGCCGCTGCCGGCGTTGTCCTACCTGGACCACTTCTGCAGCTACGCCAGCAATGAAGTGGCCATCAACTGGAATGCGCCACTGGTCTACGTGGCGGCGGCCCTGGGCGCGCCCCGCTGAGGGGCCGATGCGGAGGGGCTCGTCGCCCCGCCGCATCGATGTTTTCGGGCCCTAGGTGTTTTCCTGCTCTTTATTCGTTCGGCGCCCCAACTAATATCAATGCCATGGACACGCGATACGCGATACGCGTGGACCTCTACAAGACAGACAAGGAGACGACGCGCATGCAACCCGACGCCAGTGGTGGCCAACAGCTGTTGAAGTCCATCAACCGGATGGCCCTGGTGCGCCACCTGTGCGTGCATCCCGGCCTGTCCCGGGCGGACCTGGCGCTCGAGGTGGGCCTGACCAAGTCGACGATCACCAGCCTGGTGCGCGAGCTGATCGCCGAGGGCTGGCTGATGGAAAGCAGCGTCGTGGCCACCGGTGACCTGGGTCGGCGCCCCACCCCGCTGTTCATCAGCCCCGATCGCCTGCTGATGCTGGGCGCCGAGGTCGGCATCGACGGCGTGCGCGTGGTCGCCACCACGCTGACCGGCGAGGTGCGCGCCCGCGCGGTGTCCGCCTACGGCGCCAGCCGCAGCGCCAAGGCCTGCCTGGGCGTGCTGGCCACGGTGTTGCTGAAGGTGCGGGCGCAGCTCGATCCGTCGCAGCGCATCATCGGCATCGGCGTCGGCCTGCCCGGCGGCGTCGACGAAGCGCGCGGCGTGCTGAACTTCGCGCCCAACCTGGGCTGGCACGACCTGGCCGTCGGCCAGCTGCTCAGCGAGAAGCTCGACGGCGGCCCGCTCTCCGGCATCCCGCTCTACCTGCAGAACGAGGCCGACGTCGCCGCGCTCGGCGAGATGGAATTCAACGCCGGCGCGCCCGCCGATCCGCTGCTGTACCTCTCGATCAACCAGGGCGTCGGCGCCGGCGTGATCGTCGGCGACCGGCTGCTGACCGGCGCGCGCGGCTTTGCCGGCGAGATCGGCCACATGATCCTGCAGATCGACGGCCCGCTCTGCTCCTGCGGCCGGCGCGGTTGTGCCGAGGCGCTGATCGGCATGCGCGCGATGCTGCGCCCGGACGAAGCCGCCGAACTCGGCCCGCACTCCCTGCCGGACATCCGCGGCCGCCTGGTCGACGGCGACCGCA
>NZ_VOSR01000676.1:0-12017 GCF_007997345.1 Mitsuaria sp. TWR114 | reverse complement strand
CAGCGCGGCCAGCGCCGCCGAGGAGGCTCGCCAGCAGGTGCTGGCGATGCAGAAGCAGATCGCCGACCTGCAGGCGGAGCAGAAGCGCACGCTCGCCGCGATGAACACGCTGCGCCAGGACCTGCAGGCCGCGCGCGAACGGGCCGCCGAGACGGGTGGATCGTCCTCGACCTGGGTGCTGGGGCTGAGCCTGCTGAGCCTGGCGCTGGCCGCGAGCAGCCTGCTGCTGTGGCGCAGCAACCGCATGCAGCGGCGCGAGGCGGAACAGCACTGGCTGACCGATTCGCGTCAGGACGCCGAGGCGGAGATGCGGGGCGTCGCGACGGTGCCGCCGCCGATGCCCACGGGTCCGTCGCCTTTCACGCCGACCGATCCGCACAGTTCGCCGGCCCCGTTGATGTCGCACCTGTCGACCGACGGGCCGCCCGCCTCGTCGGCGCCGACGACGATCCCGATGCCGCTCACCGCCGTCGAGGAACCGACCCGGCCCGGCCCGCTGACGCCGCCACCGTCGCGCGCGTCGACGCGGGCACCGACCACCGCCGCCGACGACGCGCTGGAGGCGCTGGCCGCGCTCGAGGCCATGGAGGCGGTCGAGCCGCTGAGCCTGCAGTTCGATCGTGACGACACCCGGCCGGCGCCGTTCACCGCCGACCTGGGCGGCGTCGGCAGCCTGGTGACCGTCGAGGAACTGATCGACCTGGAGCAGCAGGTCGATTTCTTCATGGTCCTGGGCCAGGACGACGCGGCCATCGAGCTGCTGTCCTCGCGCCTGAACCAGCGCGACGCGGCCAGCGGTCTGCCGTTCCTCAAGCTGATGGAGCTCTACCAGCGCCGCGGCGACCGCGAGGCCTTCGATCGCGTCGGTGCGCGTTTCGCCGAGCAGTTCCATGCGCGCGCGCCGTCGTGGAGCGACGATTTGAACGAGGGCGAGGGGCTGGAGGCCCATGACGAACTGATCGATCGGCTCGAGGCCGCCTGGGTGGACGCCGAGGGCAGCATGAGCCTGCTGCAGGACCTGCTGTCCAAGCATCAGGAGTACAGCGGCGACCTGGGCCTGCCGGCCTACCGCGACCTGCTGCTGCTGTACGCCGTGGCACGGGACCGCGCGGAGCACGAGGTCGACGGGCAGTCGATCGATGTCGTGCTGCCGCTGGATGCGACGGCGCACGTGGACCAGATGGCGACCATGGTGTGGCAGTCGCCACCGCCGCCGCCGGGCATGCCGGCGCCGCGGTCGGTGCTCACGCAGTCGGTCGACCTGGACCTGTCGCTGGTGGACGACGAGCCGCCGAGAGACGCCAAGGGCCGCTGACGCGCGTTGAGGGCCGCCAGCGGCGGCCCGGCCTCAGATCCGCTTCAGCCGGTCGAGCGCGAGGTCCAGCGTCTCGTCCTTCTTCGCGAAGCAGAAGCGGATGACCTTCGCGTCGCTGCCGCCGCCGTAGAAGGCCGACAGCGGAATCGCCGCGACGCCGATCTCGCGGGTCAGCCACTGGCACATCGCCATGTCGTCGAGCGCGGCCAGCTCGGGCCGCAGGCCGCCGTAGTCCACGCACTGGAAATAGCTGCCCGGGCAGGGACGCAGCACGAAGCCCGAGTCCGCCAGTCCGGCGCGGAAGCGGTCGCGCTTGCGCTGGTAGAAGTCGCTCAGGCCGAGGTAAGGCGCCGGATCGCGCATGTAGGCGGCGATGCCGTGCTGCATCGCCGAATTGACGGTGAACACGTTGTACTGGTGCACCTTGCGGAACTCCGCCGTGAGCGCGGCCGGTGCCGCCACGTAACCCACCTTCCAGCCGGTCACGTGGTAGGTCTTGCCGAAGCTGGAGACCACGAAGCTGCGCGCCGCCAGTTCCGGCAGGCGCGACACGCTCTGGTGCGTGTGGCCGTCGTAGACCATGTGCTCGTAGACCTCGTCGCTGATCACCAGCACCTCGGTGCCGTCGAGCAGCTCGGCCAGCTGCCGCAGTTCGTCCGCGCTCCAGACCGCGCCGCTGGGGTTGTGCGGGCTGTTGATCATGATCGCCCGCGTGCGCGGCGTGAGCGCGGCGCGCAGCCGGTCGAAGTCGGGGCGGAAGGTCTGCGGGTCCAGCGGCACCGCCACCCGCACGCCGCCCGCCAGCGCGATGTTGGGCGCATAGCTGTCGTAGGCGGGCTCCAGCACGATCACCTCGTCGCCGGGATGCACCACCGCCAGCAGCGCCGTCAGGATCGCCTGCGTCGCGCCGGCGGTGACGGTGATCTCGCTGTCCGGGTCATACGCATGGCCGTAGAGCGTCTGGATCTTGGCGGCGATCGCCTGGCGCAGCGCCGGCACGCCGGGCATCGGCGGGTACTGGTTGTGGCCGGCGCGCATCGCGGCGTCGACGGCGTCCAGCAAGGCCGGATCGCCGTCGAAGTCGGGGAAGCCCTGGCCCAGGTTGACGGCCTGGTGCTGCTGCGCCAGCGCCGACATGACGCTGAAGACCGTCACCCCCAGTTGGGGCAGGCGGCTCGCGGGAACGGGGGTGTGAACACGCATGGTGGGATCGATGAAGGGGCGGGTCGGAAGCGGGGGAGGCGCTGGACGTGGCCGTGATCGGATCGGGAAGGCGTCGGGTGGGCGCTTGTTGCGCGTCAGAGGTCGTAGTCGCTGGCCTCGCCGCTCATCGCGCGCTGCAGCAGCGTGCGGTTGAGCCGGTCGGACAGCAGCTCGGCGAAGCTGTAGACGTAGTTGCGCAGGTAGGCGCCGCGCTTGAAGGCGATGCGCGCGACGTTCTGGCCCAGCAGGTGGCCCAGCGGCCGCGACACCAGCTCGCCGCCGGGCGGGTCCTCGCGCACCGCCATCTCGGCGACGATGCCGATGCCCAGTCCCAGCCGGACGTAGGTCTTGATGACGTCCGAATCGATCGCCTCGAGCACGATGTTGGGCGTCAGATGCCGCTGCGCGAAGGCCCGGTCGATGCGGGTGCGGCCGGTGAAGCTGGGGTGGTAGGACACCAGCGGCTGCTGGGCGAGCTGCTCCAGGTCGATGCGCTCGACCTGCGCGAGCGGATGCTCCGCGCGCATCACCAGCACGTGCTGCCATTCGTAGGCGGGCAGGGTGACGAGCTCCTCGAACTGCGACAGCGACTCGGTGGCCAGGCCGACGTCGGCGGTCTCGTCGATCAGCATCCGGGCGACCTGGTCGGGGCTGCCCTGGTGCAGGCCGATGTTGACCTGCGGGAACTGCCGGCGCAGCTGGGTGACGGGCCCCGGCAGCACATAGCGGGCCTGGGTGTGGGTGGTGGCGATCGACAGCGTGCCGACGTCCTGCTTGGAGTACTCCTCGCCGATGCGCTTGAGGTTGCCGACCTCGCGCATGATGATCTCGATCGACTTCAGCACCTGGCGCCCCGGCTCGGTGATGCTGCGCAGCCGCTTGCCATGGCGCGAGAAGATGTCGACGCCGAGCTCCTCCTCGAGCTCCAGGATCGCCTTGGAGACGCCCGGCTGCGAGGTGTAGAGCGCTTGGCCGTCTCGGTCAGGTTGAGGTTGCGGCGCGCGGCCTCTTGGACGAAGCGGAACTGGTGCAGGTTCATGGCGTGGTCATCGCAGGCGTCAGGCCTGGGGCAGCACGGTCGGGGTGGAAGGGTCGAGCGGATCGGCGGGCAGGGTGACGCCGGAGATGAGGTCCAGCGTCGCGCCCGCCATCGCGCGGATGACGGAGGCCTGTTCGCCGATCGCGTCGTGCAGCACGAACAGCACCTGCGGGTGCGTCGCGCGCAGCGACTCGACCAGCGGCGGCACGTCCCGTCGCACATGGCCGCTGGCGCCGAGGAACATCGGCACGATCTGAATGCGGCTGCAGCCGCGCGCGGCCAGGGCGCCGGCGGCGGTGGCGATGTCCGGGGCCATCAGCTCCAGGTAGGCCAGCGCGATCGGCAGGTCGGCCGCCGCGTCTGCAGCTCGGCGGCGATGGCCTGGAACGGGGCGGCCCAGGCCGGATCCCGGGCGCCGTGGGCGAAGAGCAGCAGACCGTCCATCAGCAGTCCTCCGTCGGTTGAAGCGGCCGGATCGCGGCCGGGGGAAGGGTCCGGCGGGTGCCGGACCGGCGGGCGGCGCTCCCGCCCTTCATCGATAGCGCACCAGCCAGTAGAACGCCGCCATCGAGATGCCCAGGTAGAGCAGGCTGGGCGCGGACGCCACCAGCCAGGGGGTCCAGTCGCGCAGCAGCCCGAGGTGGCCGGTGATCGCGTTCAGCACCACGAAGCTGATGCCCAGCATGATGCCGCCGAAGACCTTGACGCTGATGCCGCCCGAGCGGAAGTGCAGGTAGGCGAAGGGCAGCGCCAGCGCCACCATCACCATGCAGGCGAACGGATAGAAGGCCTTGCGCCAGAACTGGATCTCCGGCTGCGCCGAGGACTGCTCCTGCGAGGACAGGTGGCGGGTGTAGCGGTAGAGCTCCAGCGTGGACATGTTCCAGGTCGGCTGCACCGCCGCGGACACCACGCCCGCCGGCAACTGGCTCTGCCAGTCGAAGCGCGGCAGCAGGACCTCGTGGATGGCGGGGTTCTCGGACAGCTTGTCCTGCGGCGCCGCGGGGTCCTTGGGCTGCGGCGCGTTGGCGGCCGGCTGGCTCAGCGGGGTCGCCACGCGCGACCACTGCGTCAGCCGCACCTCGTTCATCTGCCAGCGGCCGGTGGCGTCGACGGTGGCGCTCTTGGCCGTCAGCCGGGTCGCCATCGCGCCCTTGCTGTCGAACTCGAAGACCAGCACGTCCTCCATCGTCCCGTTCGAGCGGGCCCGCCCGACGTGCACGGCGTAGCTGAAGTCGCCGATGCGGTCCTTCATCCACGCGCCCTGCGCGTTCGTGACGCCGCCGCTGGCGGTGGACTTGAGCAGCTGCGCCTGGCGGTCCGCCCAGGGATTGACGAAGTCGCCCACCACGAAGGCCAGCACCGCGAAGGCCAGCGCCATCACGCTCAGCAGGCCCAGCGCGCGCTGCGGCCCCAGGCCGCCGGTGCGCAGGATGGTGAATTCGCTGGACTGCGCCAGCCGCGCCATGCTGAAGATGGTGCCGATCAGCACCGCGATCGGCATCAGCTCGTAGAAGCGGCCCGGCAGCTTCAGCACGCTGGACCACACCGCCAGTCCCAGGCCCAGGCCCAGGCGCTGGAAGCGGTCCAGGTCGTTGAACAGTTCACGGGCAAACAGTTGACGGTACATGCGGGGCTCCTTGGCTTCCTGCGGATGGGTCGCGGCGGGGTGTCCGCCATGACTCCCCAACTAGGAGCGCCCGGTCGCGCTTCAAGATCTTGAAATCGAGGGTGGCCCGTCCCCATATGCCGCGCCCGCCGCGCGGGGCCCGAACCCCGCCACAGACGCGCTACCTTGGACAGTGCGCGCCGCTGTCCGCCCAGGCTTTGATCAGATCGGTGAATTCCTTCTGGGTGCCCGGCGCCGGCGCGCGGCCAGCACCGGGAGACCAGGCCCAGCCGACCAACTCATCGCGCGCCATGTGGTCGATGATCTGGTCCATCGTCTTGCCACCGTTGCGTGATCGGTCTTTCAGCTGCTTGCAGATCTCGCCGAGGGCACGGCCGTGCCAGGCCATCTCGAGCGGCGCCAGGTGCCAATGCTCGTTGCCCGGCACGCTGAAACTCCGCGTCGCTTGGAAGTTCTGGGCGCCGTGGCAGCTGGCGCAACGCATCGCCGTGGTGCCGAAACCGTCCTTGCCGCGCAAGACCAACGGCTGGTGCAGCTGCATGCCGTCGCCCTGCAGTGGGCGGTTGCCATTCGGATGGCAGTTCAGACAGCGGGGATGCTGGATCACCTTGCCCGCTTCGACAAACAGGGCCTGCGACCGTGCCTTGTCATCCGCGATGCTCGAGAACTGCGACGGCGAGCGCAAGGTGGTGGCCGGCGCACTGGCGGCGGCGGGCTGTGCCTGAACCCAGCCGGCCGCCAGCAGCCAGCCGCCGGCGATGAGCATCCCGGCGGTTTTCATGCGACCCACGCCGAAGCCGCGGGTGGGTGGGAATGTCGACATGCTCTCTCCCGAAGGCGGCCGTGGGTGCTGGTCCGCTCACGCTGCGGCCATCGCGGCCGCTTGATGGATGGCCGCACGGATGCGCGGGTAGGTACCGCAGCGGCAGATGTTGCCGGCCATGGCGGCGTCGATGTCCGCATCGGTCGGCTTGGGGTTCTGCCTCAGCAGCGCAGCCGCGGCCATCAGTTGCCCGCTCTGGCAGTAGCCGCACTGCACCACGTCGACATCGGTCCACGCCGCCTTCAGCGTGGCCACCTGCGGCCCGGACAGCCCTTCGATGGTGGTCACCTCGCGCAGGCCGACCGCCGAGATCGGCGTGACGCAGGAGCGCGTCGGCTCGCCATCGATGTGCACGGTGCATGCGCCGCACAGCGCCATGCCGCAACCGAACTTGGTGCCGGTCAGCTGCAGCTCGCCACGCAACACCCACAACAGCGGTGTGTCGGGCTCGGCCAGCACTTCCACAGGCTTGCGATTGATCGTCAACGGGGTCATGAGACTTCTCCGGGTCAAGCCAGCTTCAGTGGCAGGCGGCGCAGCCGCTGGCCGGTGAGGGTGAACAGGGCGTTCGCCACGGCCGGGGCGACCGGCGGCGTACCGGGTTCGCCGACGCCTTCGGGGTTTTCGTCGCTGGCGATGACTTCGGTGTCGATCACCGGACATTCATCGAAGCGCAGCACGGGGTTGTTGTGGAAGTTGGTCTGCTGGACCTGCCCCTTCTCGATGCGCACCTCATCGTTCAACGCGGCCGACAAGCCGTAGACGATGCCGCTTTCCATCTGTTGGCGCACCAGGTTCGGGTTGATGGCGAGGCCGCAGTCGATCACGCAGGTCACACGGTGGACGCGGATGCGCTTGTCGGGGGACACCGACACCTCCGCCACCTGCGCCACGATGGAGCCGAAAGACTGATGCAGGGCCACGCCACGGGCACGCTGGGTGCCATCGGCGGCCGCAGGCAGGGGCTGGCCCCAGCCCGACAACTCGGCAGCGCGCTGCAGCACCTTCAAGTGCCGAGGGTGCCTGGCCAGCAGCGCGGCGCGGAAGGCCACTGGATCGCGCCCGGCGGCGTGGGCCACTTCATCGAGGAAGCTCTCCTTGAAGAAGGCGTGGTGCGAATGCCCGACGGAGCGCCAGAAGCCGACCGGCACGGGCAACTCCACGGCCTCGTGGCCGATGCGTGCCGAGGGCCACTCGTAGGGCTGGTCGAAGGCGCCTTCCGAGGTGGTCCGGTCGGGCACGGCGGCGCGCAAGCCGAGCATGCGCTCGATGACCTGCGGCATGATGGCCTGACCGGCCGAGGTGTTCAGCCAGCCCAGCAACTGGCCGGAGGCGTCAAGCCCGGCCTGGAAACGCGAGACGCATGCCGGACGGTAGAAGTCATGCGTCGTGTCCTGCTCGCGCGACCAGATCACCTGGACCGGCGCTCCGCCCGTCTCGCGGGCGATGGCCGCCGCCTGGGTGATGACGTCGACTTCACAGCGCCGGCCGAAACCGCCACCAAGCAGCTGCATCTGCACGTCGACCTGTTCGACCGCGAGGCCCAGCACCTTGGCCACGGAGCGGCGCGCCATGTCGGGCACCTGCGTGGCTGCCCACACGGTGGCGCGACCATCCTTGAACTGCACGGTGCAGTTCATCGGCTCCATCGTCGTGTGAGCCAGATACGGCGCGAGGTACTCGGCCTTGACGATCTTCACGGCACTCCTGAGCGCGGCATCGACGTCCCCGTGCTTGTAGAAGTTGAAGCCATCGTCCGTGTCCAGCGATTGCGCCAGACGCTGATAGATCTCATCGGAGGACAAGTTCGCCGCCACCCCATCGTCCCACTCGACGCGCACCGCCTTGACGGCGCGCATCGCGTGGTAGGGCGTGTCGGCAATCACCGCGACGCCACCGGTGCTGCCGTAGAGCGGCGGCAGCGCAAGCACCTTCCTCACACCAGGCAACTTCTGCGCGTCGGCGGCATCAAAGCTGACGACGCGGCCGCCCAGGGTCGGGCACATTTCCACGCTGGCGTATTGCATGCCGGGCTGCAGCACGTCGATGCCGAAGCGTGCGCTGCCGTCCATCTTCGACGCGGCTTCGAGGCGTTTACGCGGTTTGCCAATCAACTTGAAGGTCTTGGGATCCTTCAGCACAACGGCATCGGGCAATGGCTGGCTCGCCGCTGCGGCCGCCAATTCTCCGAAGGATGCGCTCCTGCCGGACGGGTGCATCACGCGGCCTGCCTCAACGCGGCATTCCCTCGCCTTCACTCCCCATTCCTGGGACGCGGCGGCCAACAGCATCGCTCGCGCTGACGCGCCGGCTTGGCGCATCGGCAACCAGAGATCCCTCATGCTGGAGGAAGTCCCCGTGAGCATCAGACCGAACTCGCGCATCGCCTTGCCGGTGATCCGCTCGGCGATGGCCTTCAGCGTGCCATGGTCATCGGGGTGGAAGGGCAGGCTTTCGACGATTCCGGCGACGTTCTGATAGATCTTGTCGATGGGCGCCTGTTCAACGCGAACCTGCGCCCAGTCAGCGTCGAGTTCTTCCGCTAGCACCATCGCCAAGCCGGTGTAGATGCCCTGGCCCATCTCGGCCTTGCACATCACGATCCCGACCGTGTTGTCCGCGCCGATCTTGACCCAGCCGTTCAGCGCCGACTGTCCCGGGCCGGTCGGCAGCGGAACGGACGTGACCAGGCGCGGCCTGGGCGGCATCGCCGTCCAGCCCACCATCAGCGCCCCCAGCGCGCCCGCCAAGCCGGCACTGCCGAGCAACACAGTTCTTCGCGTAACCATGGCCAAACCCCTGCGTCGCTCTTCGTCGAGCAAATAAGAGACCGATGGTCCCAAGTTTAGCAGACCGACAGTCTCTTGTGTTGTTTCTAAGATACAGGGATGAAGCCGCCACCACCTTATTTACGCGCGCGATCTCCTGAGCAAAAGGAGGAGCGCCGGCGTCACCTGCTCGACACAGCGAAGTCCCTGCTGCTGGAGATCCCGGACGTGCACACCCTGGGCATCAATGAGCTGGCCCGCAAGGCCGGCATGACCAAGTCCAATGTCTACCGCTACTTCGAGAGCAGCGAAGCCGTCCTGCTCGATGTCCTGGTCGAGGAGTTCATGGCCTGGCAGGGTGAACTGGTCCAGGCGCTCAACCGCGGCGGCAAGTGCAAAGGGACCATCGAACACATCGCCGGGGCGTTCTCGTCGACCTTCGTGGCACGTCCGCTGCTGTGCCGGCTCACCAGCATCTTCCCGTCCATCCTCGAGCGCAACGTCTCCTTCGAACGCATGGTCCAGTTCAAGCACGGCCTGCTGGCGGTGCGTCAAGAAACTGCGATGGCTTTCCATGTCAGCGTGCCAAGCATTTCGGCCGCGACGTTCGACAGGTTCATCCACCTCGCACTGCCGCTGCTGATCGGTCTGTGGCCACTGGCTGTCCAGGGGGAAGTCGCCGCGGCGGTCATCGCACGCGAGGAACTGGCGCCACTGCGGTATCGATTCCAGCAGGACCTGGAAGAAGGCATGTCGATGCTGCTGCGCAGTCTTGCGGTCAGTCAGGGTGGCTCGCCCAGGCGAAGGGCGCCCGTTCAGTCCGCTCGGAGAGCAGCCCCTCGGGGGCCGTGAATCACCTCAAGCGCAGCACGTCCTGCGCCGTCACCGCCGGCGCCTGGTTGCCCCAGCTCTGCCGGATGACCGTCGCGACGGCCGCCATCTCCTCCTCGCTCAGCACCTGCCGCCACGGCGGCATGCCGTAGGGCCGGGGGTGGGCGGCGGTGGTCGGCGCGTAGCCGCCGTCGGCGAGCGTCTGCAGCAGGTTCTGCGGGGCGTCGAGCGTCACGGCGCGGTTGCCGGCCAGCGGCGGATAAGCCGGCTGGCCGTCGATGCGCCGTCCCTGGCCCCGATCGCCGTGGCAATCGGCGCAGTGCTTCGCATAGACCTGGCGGCCGAGGTCCAGTTGCGCCGGCGGCGCCGGCTTGAACTCGGCCGGCGTCGTCGCCTCACGGGGCAGGTCGCGCAGGTAGACGGCGATCGCGCGTGCGTCCGCCTCGCTCAGATGCTGCAGGCTCTCGGCGACGACATCGGCCATCGGCCCCAGCGCCGCGCCGCGCGGCGACCAGCCGGCGCGCAGCCAGTGCGCCACCTCGTCCTCGGACCAGTCCTGCACGCCCGCGGCCCGCGGATTCGCCAGCGACGGCGCCGTCCAGCCCTGCACGCCGTGCCAGCCGCCGCGCAGCCCCGTCGCGTCCCGCAGCGCGCCCAGCCGGTTGCGCGGCGCATGGCATTCGGCGCAATGACCCACCGCCTGGACCAGATAGCGGCCGCGCGCGATCACCGCCTGGGGGCCCTCCCCGCGCGACGCGCCGCGATCGGCGCCGGGCTCGTCCTGCGACGGCGCATCGCCGGGCGTGAAGTACATCAGGCGCCACACCGCCAGCGCGGTCTGCCAGCGATAGGGCCAGCCGAGCTGGTGGGCCGGCGCGGCCTGCCGGACCGCCGGCTGCTGGCGCAGCCACGCGAAGATCGCATCGGCATCCTCGCGCGACATCGCCGTGTAGCTGGTGTACGGAAAGGCCGGATAGAGCAGCCGTCCATCGCGGCTGCGGCCGTGGTGCATCGCGCGCCAGAAGTCGTCGGCGGACCAGCGACCCAGGCCGGTTTCCGGATCGGGCGTGAGGTTGCTGCTGAACAGCGTGCCGAAGGGCGTGCCCAGCGGCAGCCCGCCCGCCAGCGGCGCGCCGCCGCGCGGACTGTGGCAGCCGGCGCAGTTGGCGACGCGCGCCAGGTAGGCGCCGCGCGCGATCAGCGCGGGGTTGGTGTCCTCGGCGCCGGACAGGGCCGGACGGCCGGACAGCCAGAGCTCCCGTCCCCAGGCACCCGCGATCAACAGCAGCGCCATCACGGGCATCGCGATCGCCAGGCCGAGCAGTCCGCGCAGGAAGGTCTTCATCGGCCGCGCCGGGTCCTGCGCCGGCCACGAGCCGGCGTCGCTGGGCGCCGCCCCCGATGCGTGTTCCGGCCCGCTCATGGCGCGAGGCCTCCGCAAGCCACCGGGAGCGGCGCCGACGACGGCGGCTCCGGATGCGCGCCCGCCGGGCGTGCCGCGAGCCAGCTCGCGACCACGGCGACGTCGTCGGCCGACAGCGCCCGGGCCACGTCGGCCATGCAGTCCGGTGCGTGCGCGCGCCGCAGCCCGTTGCGCCACGCGCCGAGCTGCCCGACGAGGTAGTCGCGCGGCAATCCCAAGAGGCCGGGGATCGCCGGCTGGCGGCCGGCCATGGACGGCCCGTGGCAGGCGGTGCACGCCGGCACGCGGCGCGACGGATCGCCCTGCGTCACCAGCCGCTCGGCCCGAGCCTGCTGCTCCGCGCCGAGCCCGGACGGCGCGGGCGCCGGATACGGGACGTCGAGCGCGGCGAAGTAGCCGGCAATCTCGCGCAGGTAGTCGTCGCTCATGTTGCGCAGCAGCCCGGCCATCAGCGCGTGATGGCGACGCCCGTCGCGGAAGGCCTGCAGCTGGTTGAAGAGATAACCCGCCGGCTTGCCCGCCAGCCGCGGGAAATAGCCCTGCGGCGTCGCCCGGCCCTGCGGGCCGTGGCACAGCGTGCAGGCCTGGACGCGCTCCGCGATGTCGTTGCTCAGCGGCCGCAGCGGACGGCCGCCGGGCGCGGCTTCCTCGTCCGTGCCGATGGCGGAGGCCGCCGGGGCGGCCGGTACTGCTGGCGCGATCCGTGGGACCGGCGCGGCCGTCGCGGTCGGAGCGGGCTTCGCCGCCGGGACGGGCTTCGCGGCCGGGGCGACCTGGGAGGAAGAGGTCGGCGACGCCTGCGCGAACGCGACGGAGGCGGTGGACGGTCCCAGGCCCAGTACGGCGGCGATGAGGACGCCCGTGACGATTCGGGTGCGATTCATCGGGCCATCATCGCCGCTGATCCTGTGCCGGCCATCGCAGCGCGGTCCAGCCGTCGCGCCCCTGGTGCTTGGCCTGGTACAGCGCGCGGTCGGCCAGGGCG
>NZ_VOSR01000675.1:0-1580 GCF_007997345.1 Mitsuaria sp. TWR114 | reverse complement strand
CGCTGGCGCAGGCCGCGGCCGGCAGGGGTCAGCGTGATCAGCACCTGGCGCTCGTCCTGCGGCGAACGATCGCGGCTGACCAGGCCGGCGGCCTCCAGGCGCTTGAGGAGCGGCGTCACCGTCGGGGAGTCGAGGAAGACCCGCTCCGCGATCTCGCCGACGGTCAGGCCGTCGCGTTCCCACAGCACCAGCATGACAAGGTATTGCGGGTAGGTGATGTCGAGGTCCTTCAGCAGCTCGCGGTAGACCTTGTTCAGTCCCAGCATCGTCGAGTAGATCGCGAAGCAAAGCTGTTCGTCGATCTGCTGCGGGACACAGACGGCGGACGTGCCGGTCGTGGTCTGCTGCTTGGTGGAGGTGGTGCGTGCCATGGAGACGAAATTTACTTTGCATGCGAATGAATGGCAAGCGAAAAGATGTGCCGGGGTTAGAGGGAGGGGCTTCGGCTGGGCAGAATGCGCCGCGGGAGGAAATGAACGATGCAGGACCAACAGAATGAGCCGGCGCCCGGCGCCGGCGCCACAGCACTGGATGCGATCACGCGTCATCCCCACACCTGGGGGCGCCGTGGCTGGGTGGCGGTGCTGGTGGGGGCGTTGTACGGGCTGCTGATGCGCGTGCTGTTCGGGAAGGTCTGGGTCTGGGCGCCATGGCTGGGGCTTTCCCGGGACGACGGCTACGTGATGAGCCTGGGCTTCGTGCACCTGACGCCGATGGTGGTGGGCGCGATCACGATCTACGGCATGCGCGCGTCGCGGCCCACCTGGACGCAGGCGGCCTTCGCGCCCTGGGCGGCCACGGCGCTGATGATGATCGGCGCGATGGTGACGCTGCTGGAGGGCGCGATTTGCGTGGTGCTGATGACGCCGCTCTTTCTCGCGATGGCGTCGATCGGTGGCGTGGTGATGAACCTGGTCCTGCGCAACACGCGCCTGGGAACGCTGCAACTGGGCGTGCTGGCGGTCCTGCCCTTGCTGGTCGCCGCGTTCGACGGCCCCTCGACCGCGGAGCGCTGGCAGCGCATCGACCGGTCGGTGGTCGTCGAGGCGCCGCCGGAGCGTCTCTGGGCGGAGATCGTCGCCGCGCGGGACATCCGGCGCGATGAGTTTCCCCGCACCTGGATCCATCTGATCGGTGTGCCGCGGCCCGTCGAGGGCATCCAGCAGATGACCCCGCACGGCGAGGTCCGCGTGTCGCGCTGGGAGCGCGGCGTGCATTTCCTCGGCCATGTGACCGAGCGCGTCGAGGGACGGCGGCTGGCGTGGCGCTACGAGTTCTCACCGGACTCCTTCCCGCCGGGCACGATGGACGAGCATGTCGTCATCGGCGGACGTTACTTCGACCTCGGCGAGACACGCTTCACCCTGACGCCGCTGCCGGCCGGCCGCACGCGGCTGGACATCGAGTCCCACTTCCGCGTCACCTCCAGCTTCAACGGTTATGCGGTGGCCGTGGCGGAGTTCCTCGGCCGGGACTTCGTGGACGGCTTGCTCGCGCTCTACAAGCGCCGCGCCGAGACCCCGGCCTGAGCGCGGTCAGAGGGGCAGCCCGAGGCCCGGTCCGGCGCGCGGTCCGGGCGT
>NZ_VOSR01000674.1:0-3098 GCF_007997345.1 Mitsuaria sp. TWR114 | reverse complement strand
CAGGTTGGCCAGCATCGCCATCACGCCCAGCGCGATCGCCAGGTACCAGACGACGTCGTAGGAGCCGGTCGCGTCGTAGAGCTTGCCGCCCAGCCAGACGCCCAGGAAGGAGCCGATCTGGTGGCTGAAGAACACGAAGCCGCCCAGCATCGACATGTGCTGCACGCCGAAGATCTGCGCCACGATGGCGTTGGTCGGCGGCACGGTGGACAGCCACAGCACGCCCATCACGGCGGCGAAGACATAGACGCTGACTGGCGTCAGCGGCACGTTCAGGAAGATCAGGATCGCGATCGAGCGCAGCAGGTAGATGGCCGAGAGCAGGTAGCGCTTGGGCAGTCTCTGGCCCAGCGTGCCGGCCGCATAGGTGCCGAAGACATTGAAGAGCCCGATCAACGCCAGCGCGTTGGTGGCGACCTGCGGCGTCAGGCCGTGGTCCTTCAGGTAGCTGGGCATGTGCACGCCGATGAACACGACCTGGAAGCCGCAGACGAAATAACCCAGCATCAGGAGCTGGAAGCTGCGATAGCCGAAGGCCTCGCGCAGGGCCTGGCCGATGCTCTGGTGGTGCGCGCCGTGGGCGGCGTCCCGGGCCGGTTCGCGCAGGCCGAAGGCCAGCGGCACGATCAGGCAGGCGGCGATCGCCAGCACGAACAGCGCGTTCTGCCAGCCGCTGTAGCCGATCAGCCAGTTCTCGACCGGCACCATCAGGAACTGGCCGAAGGAACCGGCCGCCGCCGCGACGCCCATCGCCCAGGAGCGCTTCTCCGGCGCCACGTTGCGGCCGATGACGCCGTAGACCACCGCGTAGGTGGTGCCCGACTGCGCCAGGCCGATCAGCACGCCGGCGCTGCCCAGGAAGCCGGCGGCGGTCGTGGAGACGGCCATCAGCGCCAGGCCAGCCGCGTAGAGGAAGGCGCCGGCGACCAGCACCCGCAGCGCGCCGAAGCGGTCGGCCAGCATGCCGGCGAACGGTCCGGCGGCGCCCCAGGCGATGTTCTGGACGGCCAGCGCCAGCGAGAAGGCTTCGCGCGTCCAGCCGCGGTCCATCGTCACCGGCGTCAGCCACAGCCCGAAGCCGTGGCGGATGCCCATCGACAGCGTGACGATCGCGGCGCCGCAGATCAGCACCTGCTGCAGCGACAGGGTGCGGGACGAGGAGGGGGAGGTCGGGATCGCGCTCATCCGGGCAATGTAATGGCTTCGGGTCGGCTTGGCTGACACCTGAATGACGCACATCCCCCGCGGGGGGGCGCGGGCTGGTCGGTCGCGCTCAGCCCGACTTGCCCGAGGCCGGTTTGGCCTTGCCCTTGGCCGGGGTCGACTTCTTCGTGCCGCGGGTGCCGGCCTTCTTGCCGGTCGCCTTCTTCTTGCCGGGGGCCGCGTTGAGGGCGTTGTTCTCCTCGCCGGCGGTGGCGGCCACGTCGTCCAGCTGGGTCAGCACGCGGCCCTGCTTGATGCGCAGCAACGGCTTGTCCAGCGCGTCCAGGTCCTCGAGCGGATTGCCGATCAGCACCAGGAAGCTGGCCTCGCAGCCGGGCTGGAAGCAGCCGAGCTTGCGCTGCGGGAACAGCGCCCGCGGCGTGTCGACGGTGGCCAGGCGCAGCAGCGCGGCCTTGTCGAGCACGCCCAGCTGGTCCAGGTGGTGCAGCTCGTTGAGCGCATTGCCGGTGAACAGGTCCGAGCCGACCAGCAGCCGCGCGCCGGCCGCCTTCAGGCGTTCCAGGTTCTGCTTCTGGACCGCCTCGATCCGCGCCAGCAGCTCCGGCGCCGGCTGGAACAGCCGCGTCGCGACGGTGGCGGTGACGATGCCGACCTGCTTCTCGGCGGCCAGCGCGGCGACCTCGGGCGGGATCAGGTGGGTCTCCGGCGCCTCGCCGTGCTGGGGGAAGTAGCCCGGCAGCTCGGCGATGAAGTCGGCGCCGGCGCGCACCGCCGCGGCGAAGTCGGCGACGCTCTCGATGTGGACCACCACGCGGCGCTGCTCGGCATGGGCGCGGCGCACGACCTCGGCCACGACCTCGGGCGTCACGCCCAGCCGGCCGCGCAACTCGGGCTGCTGGCGCAGCTCGGGGCGGTCGTGGTAACTCATGATGACCTTCACCAGGTCGCTGTGGCGGCCGGCGATCAGCGGCCACTTCCTGGCCACGTCGTCGGGCGTGTCCATCACCAGCACCGCCTTGTCGACGATCTGGTCCAGCGTCATCGGCGGCGTGCCCGATTGCAGCATCGCCAGCGGCTGGCCGTCCGACGAGGTGATGCAGGCGGTGGCGAAGAGCACGTCCGGCGTTTCCGGCTGCGAGATCCGGGCGCGGATCGGATCGATCGCGGCCGGATCGGCGCACAGCATCGCGGCGTAGAACACGCCGTCGCGCAGGTAATCCTGGCCGAACTTGTCCAGGCCCCAGGCGCCCTGCAGGTTGTGGTTGTGGGCGTCGGCGAGCGGCGCGACCAGCGTCTGGCCGCGCAGCTCCAGCAGCCGGTTGACCTTGCGCGGGCGCTTCTCGACGAAGCGGCCGTCCTCGACATAGAGGGTCCCGCTCTGCAGCTTCTCGCCGTCGAACCAGCGCGCGTGGCGCAGTTCCATCGCCATCTCGGGACTGGCCTTGAAGTCCTCCGCCCGGGCCGGGCCTCCCACGAGCAGCGCGCTCAGGGCCACGGCGAGCGGCGCCAGCAAGGCCCGCACGGGGCGGACGGCGTGGAGGGGGCGGGACGGGCGCATGAAACCGGGGAGGGCGACGGTGGGGGAGTGCGGCGGACCCCCGGTAGCGGGGCCCGACAAGCCGGGAAGCGGCGGATGCTACGACAGCGCCTCCCGCTCGCCGGCGTCCGATCGGTAACCGGACGTGCCGCCGCGCACCCGCCGTGCGGCATGCGCGCGGCCTTGCAGCGCAGGCCCCGCTTCCGAGGGGAAACCCCCATGGGAGCGACCCCTGCCATCCGGCGTCAGGGAGCGTCACCGACGCTGCATAGAATCCCCGCCCCATGGCAACCAAAGCAGTCCAACCCACCGGGCAGCTACGGCGAAGGCTCGATCCGCGTCCTCAAGGGACTGGAGCCCGTCAAGCAGCGTCCGGGCCATGTACACCCGCACCGAC
>NZ_VOSR01000673.1:0-3932 GCF_007997345.1 Mitsuaria sp. TWR114 | reverse complement strand
CCAGGATGTTGGTCTGGAAGGCGATCCCGTCGATCACGCCGGTGATGTCGCCGATGCGCTTGCTGGAGCCGGTGATGGCCGCCATCGTGGTGATGACCCGGTCCACCACCTCGCCGCCCTGGCCGGCGACCTGCGCGGCGGCGTCCGCCAGGCCGGTGGCCTTGCGCGAGGTCTCCGCATTGACCTGCACCGTCTCCGTCATCTGCGCCATCGAGGACGCCGTCTGCTGCAGCGCGCCGGCCTGCGATTCGGTGCGGCTGGACAGGTCCTGGTTGCCGGTGGCGATCTGTGTCGACGCGGTCGCGATGCCGTCGGCGGCCTGGCGCACGTTGGTGACCATCGTCGACAGGTTGCCGCTCATCGCCTTGAGCGCCGTCAGCAACTGGCTCAGCTCGTCGCGGCCCTCGACCTGGATCTCGTCGCGCAGGTCGCCGTCGGCCACCGACTGCGCGACCTGGATCGCGCGGTTCAGCGGCCGGGTGACCGCGCGGCTGATCAGCCAGCCCAGCAACCCCGCCACGCCGGCCGACAGCAGCGCGGTCGCGATCAGCAGCATCCGGTCCTGCGCGAACAGCGCGGTCGCGGCCTGGGTCTCGGCGGTCGAGCGCTCGTCCTCGTAGCGGATGAAGTCGCCGGTGGCCGTCAGCAGCGCCGCCAGCAGCGGCCGGCATTCCGCGTTCATCTTGCTGATGGCCTCGTCGCGTTGGCCGTCCTTGGCCAGGCCCACGATCGCCAGCGCGACCCGGCCGTACTGCTGCTCGATCGCATCGACCTTGTCGAAGAGCGTCCGGTCCTGCGCGGTCGCGTCGGCCGCGGCGGCCAGGTGCCGCTTGAGCCGGTCCAGCGACTGCTGCACCGCCTCATGGGAACGAGTGACCGCCTCCAGCTCCAGCGCGCGGTCCTGCGGCGTGCTCACCAGCACCAGGTTGCGCGCCGAGATGGCCCGCGACTTCGCTGCGGATTGCAGCTCGACGACCAGGCGCTCCCGCGCCGCCACGCCCTGCAGGTAGGTCTCGACGCGCGAACTGGACTGGTTCAGCCAGTGCAGCGCCGCGCCGGCCACGGCGGCGACGATCACCGCCATCACGCCGAAGCCCGCCCACAGCTTGGTCTTGACCTTGAGATCTGAAAGGTTCATTGGTGTTCCCCCTGAAAGATGCCCGGGCCGTCATCGCAGCCTGTCTGATCTTCGGCGTTGGGTCGCGACTTCTCAAGAAGCACCCGGCGCAAGCCGGTGTGCGGCGATTGCCTACACGGCGAAGGCGTGGGCCAGCCCGGCCACCTCGCGCTCGAAGACCATGCGCTCGCGCAGCACCGCCTGCCGCGCCGGGCGAGACAGCTCCAGGTAGAGCTCGAAATCGCGCATCAGCCCGGCCGCGCCGGCAAACACCTGGTCCACCTGGTCGGGCTTGAAGTAGCACTCGTCGGGCAGCGCGTAGTCGCGCGCGGCGCCCACGTCCAGCGCGAAGACGCAGCAGTCGCGCATCAGCGCCTCGCGCGCCAGCCGGTCCTTGCCCGGGAAGGTGCCCAGGTCGATGAAGAGCTTGCTGCGCCCCAGCGCCTCGTAGACCTGGGCCCGCGTCAGGCCGCGGATCAGGTGGACCTTGCAGCCGTTCTCGCGCTCCAGCCGGGCGGCGATCGCGCCCACGTCGTAGACCACCTTGTGGTTGGCGTTGAGCGCGATGTCGGTCTTGGCGGCGGTCTCGAAGACCGGCTCGCCAGCGGCCGGCACCGGCTTGCCGGGCGTGTAGTCCGACAGCGGCAACGTGCGGGTGCAGCCCAGCGCCTGGATGACGTCGCGCGCGTAACCCGACTGGTAGGTGTGCAGCACGCGCTCGCTGCGCAGCAGGTTGAGGTTGATCTTGTTGACCGACAGGTACTCGAAGGCGTTGTCGATGCTCAGCCACCAGACCATCGGCTTGCAGGGCTGGAAGTAGCGCAGCCAGTGCACATAGGTCTCGGCCAGGACGACGCAGGTGTCCGGCGTCATCGCGATCTCCTCGGCCAGCCGCACCTGGTACTTCTCGTAGTCGGCGACGGTGTTGGGCCGCGGCTGCAGCTTGAGCACCGTGCCGGCGCCCAGGCCGTTGCGGCGGAACAGGTCGTCGACGGCCGGCAGGTCGGTGGGCAGCACGTACCAGACGCGCGCGTCGTGACCCTGGCGGATCAACGAATCCGACAGCTGGTGCAAGGCCTCCGGCCCGCCGGTCTGCACGCCGTGGGGAATCAGGATGACGATCTGCTGCTTCGCGTTCATCGGTGGCCTTGTGGGTCTCGTGTCGTTCTTGGGAAAAAGGGGCGGAGGCAGGGGCGCCGGCGTTCAAGGCGCCGCGTTCAACGCCGCCAGGCGCTGCTGGAGCTTCTCGGCCGTGGCCGGGGACACTGACTGGAAGCCGGGCAGCAGGAAGCCGCTGCGCGTCTTGACGATGCGGTCGGAGAGGTGGTCCAGCAGGAAGTCCGGCATCTCGCGGTAGACCGTCGGCAGGTGGAAGATGCCGTGGAAGCCGAAGGTCGGGTAGGGCACCGCGGGGAATTCGACCGAGAAGTGCGAGGCGATCGCCTTGGGCGCGAAGCGGCAGCCGGCGCGCTCCAGCGTCTCGCGCATCGTGCGGCAGATGTAGAGGTCCTCGGCCTCGGTCGGGTCCGGGTAGTCCAGCTGGGCGACCGCATGCACCAGCCGCCGCGAGCGCCACGAGAAGCCGCCGTTGCCGACCTCGTTGACCTCGTAGTTGGGCCAGGGCGCGCCGATGTAGTCGTAATGCAGGAAGTGCGGCGAGAACTGGTCGGCGTTGAGCACGAAGCCGTCGTACTGGATCACTAGCACATGGTCGGCGCTGAGGTGCTTGGCCAGCTCCCGGGTGATCAGCAGGTTGTACTCGGCGATCGAGCGCAGCGTCGGCACCGGGATCACCGGCAGGCCGGGCCAGAGCTCCGGCTTGTCCGAATAGATCAGCACCTGGCTGAAGGGCAGGCCCTGCAGCTCCATCTGCCGCATGCTGTGCAGCAGCGCCTGGCGCGCCAGGACATGCAGGTCGGTGTCGACGATGGCGACGGCGATGCTGGGCTTGGCAGTGCTCATGTCACATCAGGTCCAGCAGCTGCTTCGTGACCGTACCCCAGGAGAAGCGCTGCGCCAGCCGCTGGCGGGCGGCCTCGCGGCGCGGCGCCGGCGTCAGGCGCTGCTCGACCACCTGCAGCATGGCCTCGCGCAGGTCATCGAGGTCGGGCACGACGAAGGCGCCGACCGGCTGCGGCGCGTCGGCCGCGGTGCCGGGACGGCTGTGCAGGCGGTGGCAGAGCTCGGGCGGGGTGAAGTCGTCGGTGGCGCCGCCGCCGCTGACGATCACGTGCGTGCCGCAGCCCATCGCCTCCAGCACCGGCAGGTTGAAGCCTTCGGCGCGGTAGGGGGAGACATAGGCGTCGGACAGCGCGTACAGCGAGCGCAACTGCGGCAGGTTCAGGCTGGTCGACAGGATGGAAATGCCGTCGCGCACCTGCGGCGCGTTCAGCGCCGGCGCCCGCGTGGCCAGCTCGGCGAAGAGGCGCTCGACGCCGATGCCGTACAGCCCCTGGTGGTCCTTGAGGATCAGCCGCACCGGCAGGCCCTGCAGGCGCAGCTCGGCGAAGGCCAGCAGCAGCAGGTCGATGCCCTTGTTCCAGGTCGCCACGCCGACGTTGCTGAACACCGTTTCGTGCGGCTGCATGCCCAGCGCCGCGCGGGCAGCCTGGCGCTGCTCGGGCGTCATCGGGAAGAAGGTGTCGGTCTTGTAGCCGTGCGGCACGACCAGGACCTTGTCGGCCTCGAAGCCGTAGTCCACCAGCCGCGCCTTGGACCAGCGGGTCGGCGTGACGACGAAGTCGTCGCCCTGGGTCAGCGAGGCGGGCGGCATCTCGGGCGGGTCGAAGCTCTTGCCGGACAGGCCGAACTCGGT
>NZ_VOSR01000672.1:0-4677 GCF_007997345.1 Mitsuaria sp. TWR114 | reverse complement strand
GCCCGGCGAAAAGCACATGACCGGCGCGGGTCTGGTCCGCCAGCCACGCGCGATGCGGTCCCAGGTGCTCGTCGATCTGGGCGGGGGGCGTCCGATAGGTCAAGGTGACGGCAAACAGCATGGCGATGGTTCCTCTCAGGCGGAAATAGGGGTGGTCAAAGGGGGTGGCCAGGGTGTCCGCCACGGCGCGCGGCACCTGCGCGAGGGCGTCCGCCATCGAGGCGTCCCGCGCCCCGGCGCCCTGGGTCAGCCGCTCGGCGCGGACGACCCGCACCTCCGCGATGCCGAGGAAACCGAAGAACGCGCGCAGGTAGGACTCCTGGAAGTCCATGCCCGCCCCGGCGCCGACCGAGTACAGGCCGCCGCGGGTCGAGGCCACGATGACCCGCCGGCCACCGGCCAGGCCGACCGGCCCGTCGGCGGTGTAGCGGAAGGTGCGACCGGGCTGCGCGATGCGGTCGATCCAGGCCTTGAGCGGGCTCGCCACCGAAAAGTTGTACATCGGCGCCCCGACCACGATGACGTCGCTGGCGAGGAACTCGGCGACCAGTTGCTCCGAGCGCGCGCGCTCCGCCGCGACGCCCGTCGGCGCGGGACCGGCGGCACCGCGGAAGCCCGCGGCGATGTCGCCCGTGAGGTGGGGCACCGCGTCGGCGGCCAAGTCGCGGTGGCAAACCTGGGCGGCGGGCGACGCCCGGAGAAGCGCGTCGACGATCGCGCGGCTGAGCTGGCGCGAAGCCGAAGCCTCGCCCTGGAGGCTGGAATCAAGGTGAAGGATCTGCATGGAAGTCAAAAGCGCAGTGGGAATGGCCGTCACGATAGGGAGCCCGGCGTTGTTGCACTAGCCGCTGCCGACAGGACAGATCGTTCTGGAATCAGGACAATCGCCCGTCCCCCTCCTCTCCTTCGACACCCGTGATCGGAAGCGCCCGTGGATGACCTGAATGACCTTGTCCTGTTCGCCGCGGTCGTCTCGCATGGCGGCTTCTCCGGCGCGGCGCGGGCGCTGGGCATCTCCAAATCGCGCGTGAGCCGGCGCGTGGCGGAACTGGAAGAGCGGCTCGCCGTGCGGCTGCTGCATCGCTCGACCCGGTCGGTCAGCGTGACCGAGGTCGGCGCCGCCTTCTTCGCCCATTGCGAGTCGATGTCGGCCTCGGCGAAGGCGGCCTACGAGGTGGCCGCCCGGGCCAACGCGAAGCCCTCGGGCCGGCTCAGGGTCAGTTGCCCGATCGGCGTCGCCCACCTGTTCCTCGCGCCGATCCTGCCCCGCTTCCTGAAGGCCAATCCCGAGGTGCGGCTGGAGCTGGACCTGACCAATCGCCGGGTAGACGTGATTGGGGAAGGTTATGACGTGGCGATCCGCATCCGGTCGGCGCTCGAGGACTCGGACCTGGTGGTGCGCCATTTCGGCACCAGCGACCAGGTGCTCGTGGCGAGTCCGTCCTTCATCGCGGCGCAGGCTGCCGTCGATTCGGCCCAGGCGCTGCAGGGCGTCCTCGGCGTGGGACCAGCCGGCGTGCGGGGCGAAAAGCCCCGCTGGCGGATGACGGACCCGCGGGGCGCGGCGGTGGAGATCGACTACCAGCCGACCTTCGCGACCGACGACGTGTACCTGATGTCGCGCATGGCGGTCGCCGGCATCGGCGCCGCGCAACTGCCCTTCCACCTCTGCGCCGACGACCTGCACGCGGGCCGCCTGGTGCCGCTGCTGCCCGACCACGGGATGCCGGCGCACCAGCTGCACGCGGTCTATCCCACCCGGCGCGGCATGGTGCCCGCGGTCAAGGCGTTCATCGAGATGCTGGTGGCGGCGCTGCCCGACTCGCTGGAGCGCGCGAACAACGAGTTCCGGCAGGCGATGCAGGGCGCCGGCGGATAGCGGGCTCCTCAGGGCCGGTCCGGCGCCTTCTGGAATCGCTCGCCCAGGACCTCGACGAACTGCCGCACCTTGGCGGGACGGAAACGCGCCGTCGGGTAGACCACATGGATGCCGCCGCTGGGCAAGGTCCAATGCGGCAGCAGGTGGACCAGCGTGCCCTGCTCCAGTTCCGCGGCCACCGCATAGTCCGGCAGCACCGACAAACCGGCGCCCAGGCACACCGCCGCGCGGACCGCCAGCGTCGCGTCGAGGCGGATCGCGGACGCCACCGTCACCGCCTGGCGCTCGCCCTGGCGGTTGGTGAACTCCCAGTGCTCCGGCGCCTTCAAGGCCGTGTTGGCGACGAAGGGCAAGGCGGCCAGTTGCTCCGGCCCCTGCTTGCGGTTCAGCCGCCGCGCCCACGCCGGCGTCCCCACCAGCAGTTGCCGGAAGCTGCCGATCTGCCGCGCCTGCAGCTGCAGGTCGGTCAGCCAGCCGACGCGGATCGCCAGTTCGGCTTCCCCCGCCAGCAGGTCCAGCGGCAGGTCGCTCAGCGTCACGTCGACCTTGCATTTCGGATGGCGCCGCGAGAACTCGACGATGGCGGGCACCACCGCCGTGAGGCCGTAGTCGAACGGCGCGGTCAGGCGCAGCGTGCCGGTCGGCTCGGTGGACACATCGAGCAGTTCGTCGAAGGCATCGCCCGCCTCGCGCAGGATGACGGCGCAGCGCTGATAGAACGCGAGCCCGGCATCGGTGGCGATCACCCGCCGCGTGCTGCGGGTCAGCAGCTGCGTCCGGTACTCCCGTTCCAGCCGCGCCACCTGCTGGCTCACCACCGCCTTCGTGACCCCCAGCCGCTCCGCCGCGGCGGTGAAGGTGCCGGCCTCCACCACCGCGGCGAAGTAGGCCAGGCGCTTCAGGTTGTCGAACGCGACCGGGCCGGCCTCGGGCTGATTGTTTGCTTTTGACATACGGAAAGTCTACTGAGGAGCAGTTTTTCTTTCCTCCGGGGATTCCTACGATGCGCTCATCCGATTCGAGCCATGAAAGGACTCCCATGATGACCCGTCGCGATTTCGTCCAGACCGCCGCCGCTGCCGGTGCAGCCTTCTCCCTGGGCGGTGCCCATGCCCAGGGCGCCGCCCCGCTGCAGTGGCAGGCCCTGCCGGCCGGCGAACGCGGCTTCTTCCGCGCGCCGGTGCTGCTGTCCGGCGCCAAGGAGGCGATCCTGATCGACGGCGGCTTTTCGCTGCCGGACGGTCGCGCGGTCGTGGAGGCGATCAAGGCCTCGGGCAAGACGCTGACCACCATCTACGTGAGCCAGAGCGATCCCGACTACTACTTCAGCCTCGGCCCGGTCAAGGCGGCCTTCCCGTCGGCCAAGGTCATCGCCGCCTCGGCCACGATCGCCGCGATCAAGGGGAACGTCGAGAAGAAGCTGGCGGTCTGGGGCCCGCAGCTGAAGGAGAACGGCCCGCAGACCCTGGCCGACGTCGTCATGCCCGAAGCCTTCGACGGCCCGGCGCTGCAGCTGGAGGGCCACGCGATCGAGATCGTGGCGGCCAGCGAGCTCGAGAACCGTCGCTACCTGTGGGTGCCGTCGCTGAAGGCGGTCTTCGGCGGCGTGCTGGTCTTCTCCGGACTGCACGTCTGGACGGCCGACACGCCGACGCCGCAGGCGCGCACCGCGTGGATCCGCAACCTCGAGGCCATCGCCGCCCGCAAGCCCGCCATCGTGGTGCCGGGCCACCTGGCGGCCGGCGCCGCGCTGGACGTCTCGGCCGTGACCTACACCCGCGACTATCTGCTGGCCTTCGAGGAAGAAGCGGCGAAGGCGGCGGACAGCGCCGCCCTGATCGCCGCGATGAAGCGGCGCTACCCGTCCGCCGGCCTGGCTCCCGCGCTGGAGATCGGCGCGAAGGTGGTCAAGGGCGAGATGAAGTGGGGCTGAGCGGAGGCCGGAAAAGAAAAGACCCGGTCGCTTGCGCGGCCGGGTCCCAAAGTCGACCCCAGGTGGTCTGCCTGCGGTCTCCCTGCTCGTGAGAGGAGAACAAGGGCCAGCGCGAGCTAGGACTCGGCGCTGACAGTCGTCATTCTGCGGATCGGCGACGGCGCAGGGAAGCGGCGGATGCCGCAAGTTCGCGTACTTCTTCGCCGGACCCCGTTGCCGGTTGCCCGACAAGGGCGGTGCGATTCCCTGACAGATGGGGCCGATGCGACACTACCGCCGCCCCGGCCTCCGGCGCGTCGCGAGAGGCGCTGGAGAGCCGCCTGAGGGGCGCCCGCCTGTCCGTCCGCCTTCCATTCATGCGCACCCGCCGCTTCAACGCCATCCGCCGTGTCGACGAGGTTTACGAGCCCATCGATGCCGCCCTGCTGCCGCTGGGCTTCACCCGGACCGGCAATGTCTACCACCGCCAGTCCGAGCACGATGTGTTTCCCGGCATCGAAGCGGTGACCTTCGGGTTCGACTACGGCTTTCGCACCTGCTGGATGCACACCACCGTCAAGATCCCGGCGCTCATCGAGCTGCTGGCGGAGGTCCGGCCGTTTGCCTATGCCAAGCGCTCGCCTGGCGGGTGCCCGATCACGCCAGCCATGTGGCCTGCATGCTCAGGCTGTCGGAGATGGCGGGGACGGCGGACGCGCCGTTGCCGCAGGGGCTTCGCTGGCGAGACGACGGCCGCCTGCAACGGGTGCGTCGCCTGCCCGCGGCGACGCTCGGCGACACCCTGGCCGCGCTGGTCCGGCAGTTCGCGTTGCCCGCCTTGCGGGAACGCCTGACGCTGCGCCGCCTGGCCGCCGCGGCCGACGCG
>NZ_VOSR01000671.1:0-556 GCF_007997345.1 Mitsuaria sp. TWR114 | reverse complement strand
CGGCCAGCGCGGCCGGCGACAGCGCGTCGAATTTCAGCGTGCTCCATTCCGAAGGCATGAACCACGGCGTCTGGATCGGCGTCAGCGCGGCGACCGCGGCCTGCGACAGGCGGGAGACGTCGTCCATCACCTTGATCTGTCCGGGCGTGAGCGCGGCGGCGGACGCGGGCGACAGCCGGGCGACCTCGGTGGGCGACAGCGGCTCGATGATGGATGGCGGCAGTGCCGAGATCGCGGTGGGCGACAGGGCGTTGATCCAGTCGGCGCTGTAGGCGTTCATCCGGACCGTCAGGCCGGCCGTCTGCGCCGGAGTCAGCGCGGCGACGGCGGTGAGCGACAGGCTGTTGAGCGCGGGCAGGGTCGCGACCTGAGCCGGAGTCATCGCGCGGACCGCGTCGGCGCTCAGCGTCGGCGCGATGGCGGTGGACAACTTGCCGATCGAGGCCGTCGGAATCGCCGCGATCGCGCTCGCGGGCAGCGCGTTGAGCCAGTCGGCCGTCACGTTGTTCCAGGCGATGGGCAGCGCGGCGACTTGCGCCGCGCTCAGGCCGGCGAG
>NZ_VOSR01000670.1:0-9058 GCF_007997345.1 Mitsuaria sp. TWR114 | reverse complement strand
GGCCGGCGTTCATAGCCAATGGGTGAACAGACCCAGGGTGACGGCGCTCAGGGCCGCGGTGGTGGCCAGGCGGGGCAGGACCACGCCCTGGACGCGCTCGGCCAGCAGCGCCAGCCCGAACCATCGGCCGCGCGCCTTGGCGCACTGGACGAGGTGGCGCTGGAGCGCCGGGTCCTGGAGGAGCGGGGCGATCGGGCTGAGCGGGCCAGCGGGGCTGTTCATGACGGGGTCTCCCTGCAAGTGGTTGATCCGGTCTGCAACCGGACGTTTCAACTTGGCAAACCCCATGCCTGCGCAGGCAAGCAAATGGGCGAGGAGACCCCGGCCGCCTCAATGATGCCGGCAGTGCGGCGGAACGGGCCGATCGAAGCGGTGCTCGATGCGGACGACCGGCGCGCAGGCAAGCCGCGTGCCGACGGGAAATGCCGGGCTCAGCGCGACACGATCAGGCGCAAGCCCAGCGCGACGAAGACCGCGCCGGCGACGCGGTCCAGCCACAGCCCCGCGCGCGGCTTGCGCTGCAGCCATTGGCCGATCGCGCCGGCGAAGTAGCCCAGCAGCCCGAACAGGAGGGCGGCCTGCAGGGTGAAGGTGACGCCGAGCAAGGCCGTCTGGGCGGCCACATGGCCCTGCGAGGGCACGACGAACTGCGGCAGGAAGGAGAGGAAGAAGAGCACGACCTTGGGGTTGATCGCGTTGGCGAAGACGCCCTTGAAGAACAGGCGGGTGAGCGAGTCCTCGACCTGCGAGGCGTCGCCGACGCTGGCGCCGCCGCGGCTGCGCAGCGCCTTGATGCCCAGCCAGATCAGGTAGAGGCCGCCGCAGACCTTCAGCGCGGTGAACGCCATCGGCGAGGCGGCGATCAGCGCGCTGACGCCGATCGCCGCGAGCACGGTGTGACTCAGGCAGCCCAGCGCGCAGCCCAGGCCGAAGGCCATGCCGTGCCGGCGTCCCTTCGAGATGCCCATGCCCAGCACCATCAGGTTGTCCGGGCCGGGGGAGGCCGTGATCAGCATCGCGGCCAGCAGGAAACCGAAGAGTTGTTCGAAGGTCAGCATGGGGGCGGATGATAGGCGCAGCCTACGACTACCCAACTTCGACGGCCCAATGAAAACGGGCCCTGAGCAATCAGGGCCCGTGTCCGTGTCTGGCGGAGAGAGAGGGATTCGAACCCTCGGTAGGCGATTAACCTACACACGCTTTCCAGGCGTGCGACTTAAACCACTCATCCATCTCTCCGAAGCCCGCGATCATAGCGCAGATTTTGGGGTCCGAAGCAAAGTTGTCGGTCCCCGCGATGACAGCGAGGCGGGCAGGGCGCTCAGCGGCCCGGTTGGATCACCTTGTCGCTCTTGATCAGCGCCATCGCGGTGCCGATCAGGCCGGACACCTCGCTCATGTTGGCCGGCACGATCATCGTGTTGTTCTTCTGCGCGAGCTGCGAGAAGGCCTCGACCGCCTTCTCGGCCACCTTCAGCTGCACCGCGTCGCCGCCGCCCGGCTGCTGGATCGCCGCCGCGATCTTGCGGATCGCGTCGGCGCTGGCTTCCGCCACCGCCGTGATGGCCGCGGCCTCGCCCTGCGCCTTGTTGATCTCGGCCTGCTTCTCGCCTTCGGACCGCGCGATCGCCGCCTCGCGCTCGCCGGTGGCGATGTTGATCTGCTCCTGGCGGCGACCTTCCGACGCGGCGATCAGCGCGCGCTTCTCACGCTCCGCGGTGATCTGGGCCTGCATCGAGCGCAGGATCTCCGCCGGCGGCGTCAGGTCCTTGATCTCGTAGCGCAGCACCTTCACGCCCCAGTTCAGCGCCGCCTCGTCCAGCGCCTGCACGACGGCGGCGTTGATCGCGTCGCGCTCCTCGAAGGTCCGGTCCAGCTCCATGCGGCCGATCACCGAGCGCAGCGTCGTCTGCGCCAGCTGCGTGATCGCGATGATGTAGTTGCTGGAGCCGTAGCTCGCGCGCATCGGGTCGGTGACCTGGAAGTACAGGATGCCGTCCACCGTCAGCTGGGTGTTGTCCTTGGTGATGCAGACCTGGCTGGGGACGTCCAGCGGGATCTCCTTGAGCGAATGCTTGTAGGCCAGGCGATCGATGAAGGGCACCAGGATGTTCAGGCCGGGCGTCAGCGTGCCGTGGTACTTGCCCAGGCGCTCGACCACCCAGGCGTTCTGTTGCGGGACGACCTTCACCGACTGCACGACGAAGACGATGGCGACGACCAGTACGACCAATGCGACGATTTCCATGAGCGGGACTCCTCCTCCGGAGATGTGGAACGGGAAACAGAAAGAGAAAAGGGCGATCAGGCGGCGTCAACGAGCAGGCAGCTGCCCTCGACCGCGCGGATCACATGGCGCCCGCTGTGCGGCGCGCCCGCGCCGACGAAGCGCGCCTGCCAGGCCGCGCCGCGGTAACGGACCTCGGCGGTGCCGTCCGCGCGCCAGAGCGCGACGTCCAGGCTCTGGCCGATGTCGAGGTTCACATTGGGGTTCTCGCCGGCAGGCGCGCGCGGATGGCGTCTCAGGCGCAGGTGCCACCAGGTCACCGCGCCGCCGCCCACAGCGGCGGCCACCACCAGCTGCAGCCAGAACGGTCCGCCGACGTGCGCCATCAGCGCCGCGGCCGCCGCGCCCAAGGCCAGCATCAATAAGTAGAAGGTCGTTCCGCTGGCGAGCTCCGCCGCCACCAGTCCGCCACAGATCACCCACCACCAGGTGGCGACACTCCAATCCATCCCATCCTCCTCGTTGTCCGGGCGATCCATGGTTCGCCCGGTCCTTGTGTGCCGGGGCAGTGTACGCCTCGGTCCTCCTGGCGCTTCACGTCCTTTCGGGGGCCTGAAGCCGGCAGTTGGCGGCCATTGACAACCTGGCCGTTCTGTTTCTGCGACAACCCGGGATCAACACTTGCGTGACACGGCTGACGCCCTACACTTCGCGCCTTTCTTGTTTGACCTGCCCCGATCCGGAGGCCTCATGACGCCGCGTTTCCGCTTTCCCATCGTCATCATCGACGAGGACTATCGCTCCGAGAACACCTCGGGTTTGGGCATCCGCGCCCTGGCGGAAGCCATTCAGAAGGAAGGCTTCGAGGTGCTGGGCGCCACCAGCTACGGTGACCTCAGCCAGTTCGCGCAGCAGCAGAGCCGCGCCAGCGCCTTCATCCTGTCGATCGACGACGAGGAGTTCTCCGGCAACGGCGACGGCGGCGAGCTCGATCCGGCGGTCCTGAACCTGCGCAAGTTCATCCAGGAGATCCGCTTCAAGAATGCGGACATCCCCATCTACGTGTATGGCGAGACGCGCACTTCGCAGCACCTGCCCAACGACGTGCTGCGCGAGCTGCACGGCTTCATCCACATGTTCGAGGACACGCCCGAGTTCGTGGCGCGTCACATCATCCGCGAGGCCAAGAGCTACCTCGACGGCCTGGCGCCGCCGTTCTTCAAGGCGCTGATGGACTACGCGCAGGACGGCTCCTACTCGTGGCACTGCCCGGGGCACTCCGGCGGCGTGGCTTTCCTGAAGAGCCCGGTCGGCCAGATGTTCCACCAGTTCTTCGGCGAGAACATGCTGCGTGCTGACGTCTGCAACGCGGTCGAGGAACTCGGCCAACTGCTGGACCACACCGGCCCGGTCGCCGAGAGCGAGAAGAACGCCGCCCGCATCTTCAATGCGGACCACTGCTTCTTCGTCACCAACGGCACCTCGACCTCCAACAAGATGGTGTGGCACCACACCGTGGCGCCGGGCGACGTGGTCGTGGTGGACCGCAACTGCCACAAGTCCATCCTGCACAGCATCATCATGACCGGCGCGGTGCCGGTCTTCATGACGCCCACGCGCAACCACTACGGCATCATCGGCCCCATCCCGGAGAGCGAGTTCTCGCCCGAGACCATCCGCAAGAAGATCGCGAAGAATCCGCTGCTCAAGGGCGTGGATCCGAAGAAGGTCAAGCCGCGGATCATGACGCTGACGCAGAGCACCTATGACGGTGTGCTCTACAACACCGAGACCATCAAGTCCAAACTGGACGGCTGGATCGACACGCTGCACTTCGACGAAGCTTGGCTGCCGCACGCGGCCTTCCACAACTTCTACGGCTCGTATCACGCGATGGGCAAGCATCGCCCGCGCCCGAAGACCGCGATGGTCTACGCCACGCAGTCGACCCACAAGCTGCTGGCCGGCATCTCGCAGGCGTCGCAGGTGCTGGTGCAAGATTCGCAGAACGTGAAGCTGGACAAGCATCTGTTCAACGAGGCGTATCTGATGCACACCTCGACCAGCCCGCAGTACTCGATCATCGCCAGCTGCGACGTCGCGGCCGCGATGATGGAGCCCCCGGGCGGCACGGCGCTGGTGGAAGAATCCATCCTCGAGGCGCTGGACTTCCGCCGCGCGATGCGCAAGGTCGAGAAGGACTACGGCAAGGACTGGTGGTTCAAGGTCTGGGGGCCGGACAAGCTCGCCGCCGACGGCATCGGCAAGGCCGCGGACTGGATGCTCAAGGCCAACGAGAAGTGGCATGGCTTCGGTCCGATCGAGGCCGGCTTCAACATGCTGGACCCGATCAAGTCCACGGTGATCACGCCCGGCTTGGACATGAGCGGCAAGTTCGCCAAGACCGGCATCCCGGCCAGCATCGTCACCAAGTTCCTGGCCGAGCACGGCGTGGTGGTGGAGAAGACGGGCCTGTACTCGTTCTTCATCATGTTCACCATCGGCATCACCAAGGGCCGCTGGAACACGCTGCTGACCGCGCTGCAGCAGTTCAAGGACGACTACGACAGGAACGCGCCGATCTGGCGCATCCTGCCGGACTTCGTGGCCGCCTTCCCGCGCTATGAGCGCATGGGGCTGCGCGACCTGTGCCAGAGCGTGCACGAGGCCTACGCGTCCGGCGACATCGCGCGCCTGACGACCGAGGTCTACCTGTCCGACCTCGAGCCGGCGATGAAGCCGTCCGACGCGTATGCGCACATCGCGCATCGCAAGACGGAACGCGTCGAGATCGACAAGCTGGAAGGCCGCGTCACCACCGCACTGCTGACGCCTTATCCGCCCGGCATCCCGCTGCTGATCCCGGGTGAGCGCTTCAACAAGCGGATCGTGGACTACCTGAAGTTCACCAGAGACTTCAACGCGAAGTTCCCGGGTTTCGCGACCGATGTCCATGGACTGGTCGCGGAAAAGGGCGCGGATGGGGTGACTAGGTATTACGTGGATTGCGTGGTGGACGCGAAATGAAGAACGGGACCCATCTGGGTCCGTTTTTACTTTCACGTCCGGCGCGCTTGGCCGCTGGAGCATGGGGCCCTGGCGGCAAGCGCCAGAACCCCAAGCACCACCGTCCCTGATCCACCGAGGTGATCGGCGGGTGGGGCGGGGTGTGCGTGAGGGTGCGTGAGAGGCGTTACTCCGTGCCGGCCATCGCGCCGTGGCTGAAGCCGCCGTCGACGTAGATGATTTCCGAGCTCACGCCGGCGGCCAGGTCGGACAGCAGGAAGGCCGCCGTGTTGCCGACATCCTCGATCGTGACGTTGCGCTTGATGGCGGCGCTGTCGGCGAACTGCTTCAGCAACTTGCCGAAATCCTTGATGCCGGAAGCGGCCAGCGTCTTGATCGGGCCCGCCGAGATGCCGTTCACCCGGATGCCCTTGGCGCCCAGGCCGTAGGCCAGGTAACGCACGCTGGCTTCCAGCGAGGCCTTGGCCAGGCCCATCGTGTTGTAGTTCGGCACGAAACGCTCGGCGCCCAGGTAGGACAGCGTCAGCAGCGCAGCGCCAGGACGCAGCCGGCTTTGCGCCGCCTTGGCCATCGCCGGGAAGCTGTAGGCCGAAATATCGTGCGCGATACGGAAGTTCTCGCGGGTCATGCCATCCAGGAATTCACCGGCGATCGCCTCGCGCGGGGCGAAACCGATCGAGTGGACAAACCCGTCGAATTCCGGCCAGTGCTGGCCCAGGTCCTCGAAGAGGCGCTCGATTTGGGCGTCGTCGCCCACGTCGCAGTCGAACACCAGGCTGGAGCCGAATTCGGCAGCGAACTCGGTGATGCGGTCCTTGAAGCGCTCGCCCACATAGCTGAAGGCCAGTTCAGCCCCTTCGCGGTGGCAGGCCTTGGCGATGCCGTAGGCAATCGAACGGTTGGACAGCACGCCCGTGATCAGCAGTCGCTTGCCGGCGAGAAATCCCATGTCTGCTCCTGGTATTCATAGATTCGAGGGAGGCCGGGATTCTCGCACGCCATGCCGTGAACGAAGCCACAGCCTTGTCGGCACGCTGTTTGCATAGTACACTTCGAGCTTCGCTGAAAAAGTGAACGGTGGGCGGATTCATCCAGCCCATTTTTTTTGGCTGTCCCTACGTGTCCCTACAGGATAGATACCGTCGTCGATGAATTTGAGCTGGCAAGCCGTTGTTGAAAAAACCGTGACCGGTCTGGGTTACGAGGTGGTGGGCTGCGAACGCAGCGCCGGGGGCTTGCTACGCGTGTTCATCGACAAGCCGCTCGTCGGCGGCCAGGAGCCGGAACAGCCGGTGAACGTCGAGGACTGCGAGCGCGTCACGCGCCAGTTGCGCTACGTGATGGAAGTCGAGGAAATCGACTACACGCGCCTGGAAGTGTCGACCCCCGGCCTCGATCGACCGCTGAACAATGCCGGCGACTACGCCCGGTTCCTCGGTCACGAAGTGGAAATCACCCTGCGCGAGGCTTTCCAGGGCCGCAAGAAGTACCGCGGCGTGCTGGTCGCGGCCGAAGGCGTCGCCGCGGAGGAAGACCCGGCCACGCTGGCCCAGCGCACCGACTGGCGGGTGATCTTCTCCGACGGCAAGACGGAGCAGGCGCTGGACTTCGCGCTGGATGAAGTGCGCTCGGCCAAGCTGGTGCCGGAGATCAATTTCAAGGGTCGCACGCCGGGCAAGGCGGGCGGCGCGGCCGCGGGCAAGTCCGCGGCGAAGAAAAACACGGGCTTGGCGCCCCAGGGATCCGAATCTGCTGACGGCGTGGCTGCGAAGCCCAAGGCGTCGAAGAAGAAGAGCAATGCCAAGTCCCGGCAGACGGATGACAAGGTTGACGGAGGTCTCGATCAATGAACCGCGAACTGTTGATGCTGGTGGACGCCATCTCGCGCGAGAAGAGCGTGGAGCGCGATGTGGTGTTCGGCGCCGTTGAGGCGGCGCTGGCTTCGGCCACCAAGAAGTTGTATGGCGGCGAGGTCGACATCCGTGTGGCCATCGACCGCGACACCGGCGAATACGAGACCTTCCGCCGCTGGCACGTGGTGCCCAACGAGGCCGGCCTGCAGAACCCGGATTCCGAGATCCTGCTGTTCGAAGCGCAGGAGCAGATCGCCGACATCGAGGTCGACGACCACATCGAGGAAGGCGTGGAGTCGGTGCCCATCGGCCGCATCGGCGCCCAGGCCGCCAAGCAGGTCATCCTGCAGAAGATCCGCGATGCCGAGCGCGAGCAGCTGCTCAACGACTTCATGTCGCGGGGCGAGCGCATCTTCGTCGGCACCGTCAAGCGCCTGGACAAGGGCGACATCATTGCCGAGTCGGGCCGTGTCGAAGGCCGCCTCAAGCGCAATGAAATGATCCCCAAGGAAAACCTGCGCACCGGCGACCGCGTCCGTGCGGTGATCCTGGGCGTCGATCCGACGCAGCGTGGTCCGCAGATCATGCTGTCGCGCTCCTCCGGCGAGTTCATGAAGGAACTCTTCGCGCAGGAAGTGCCCGAGATCGAGCAGGGCCTGCTGGAAATCAAGAGCTGCGCCCGCGACGCCGGCAGCCGCGCCAAGATCGCCGTGGTCTCGCACGACAAGCGCGTCGACCCGATCGGCACCTGCGTCGGCGTGCGCGGCTCGCGCGTCAACGGCGTGACCAACGAACTGGCCGGCGAGCGCGTGGACATCGTGCTCTGGTCCGAGGATCCGGCGCAGTTCGTGATCGGCGCGCTGGCGCCGGCCAACGTGCAGTCCATCGTCGTCGATGAGGAGCGCCACGCGATGGACGTGGTCGTCGACGAGGAGAACCTGGCGATCGCGATCGGCCGTGGCGGCCAGAACGTGCGCCTGGCCTCGGAGCTGACCGGCTGGAAGATCAACATCATGACCGCCGAGGAATCCGCCGCCAAGCAGGCCGAGGAATCCGACGTGGTGCGCAAGCTGTTCGTCGAGAAGCTGGACGTGGACGAGGAAGTCGCCGACATCCTGATCGCCGAAGGCTTCGCCTCGCTGGAAGAAGTCGCCTACGTCCCGATGCAGGAAATGCTCGAGATCGAGGCCTTCGACGAGGAAACCGTCAACGAGCTGCGCACCCGTGCCAAGGATGCCCTGCTGACGATGGAAATCGCCCGCGAGGAGAAGGTCGAGGAGGTCTCCCAGGACCTGCGCGACCTGGAAGGCATGACCCCGGAGCTGATCGCCAAGCTGGCGGCCGGCGACATCCACACCCGTGACGACCTGGCCGACCTGGCCGTCGACGAGTTGGTCGAGATTTCGTCCCTGGACGAGGCAGCGGCACGCGCTTTGATCATGAAGGCGCGCGAGCACTGGTTCAACGCATAACGCCCGAGCAGCCACGCTCTGAAGCGACTTCAAGCGAAACCAGACCGCTCCGCACCACACAAGATTTAAGGATTTCAACAATGGCCGTGACCACCGTCGCCCAGCTGGCCGCAGAGCTGAACAGGCCTGCGAGCACCCTGCTGGAGCAGCTCCAAGCTGCGGGCGTCAAGAAGGCGTCCGCCGAGGACACCCTGAACGAAAGCGACAAGGAACGCCTGCTGGACCACCTGCGCACCGCGCATGGCACCGGCGGCGCCGAGCGCAAGAAGATCACCCTGACCCGCAAGTCGACCAGCGAAATCAAGCAGGCCGATGCCTCGGGCAAGGCGCGCACAATCCAGGTCGAGGTGCGTAAGAAGCGCGTCTTCGTCAAGCGCGAGGACGGCGTCGATGACGCCGCCGCCGCTGCCGCCGAGGAAGCCGAGCTGAAGCGCCGCGAGGAAGAAGCGCAGGCGCAGGCCGAGGCGCTGCGCCAGCAG
>NZ_VOSR01000067.1:0-1088 GCF_007997345.1 Mitsuaria sp. TWR114 | reverse complement strand
CGATCTCCTCGAGCAGCGCCGCTTCCGTCGTGCCGCTGAGCTGGCAGAACCAGCGCAGCGCGCTGGCGGCGGTCAGCATCACGCTCATCTGGTGCCAGCGCTGCGGCAGCGCATGGCAGAAGGCATGCACCGCGGAGGCGGGGTTCGGGCGGAAGCGGTCGTTGACGACGAACAGCACGCCCGAGGTGCCCATCGACACGAAGCCGCTGCCGGCGCGGTGGCGCCGATGCCGATCGCGCTGGCCGCGTTGTCGCCGGCGCGCCCGCCACGACCACGTCGCGGGCGACGCCCCAGGCATCGGCCAGCTCGGCGCGCAGCACGCCGGAGGGCGCGTTGCTCTCGACCAGTCGCGGCATGTGGGCGCGCGTCAGGCCGGTGGCGGCCAGCAGTTCATCGGACCAGTCGCGGCGCGCCACGTCCAGCCACAGCGTGCCGGCGGCGTCGGACGGATCGCTGACCTTCTCGCCGGTCAGCAGCAGCCGCAGGTAGTCCTTGGGCAGCAGCACGCTGCGGACGCGGTCGAAGCGTTCCGGCTCATGCTTGCGAACCCACAGCAGCTTGGGCGCGGTGAAGCCGGGCATCGCGAGATTGCCGGCGATGGCGTGCAGGTTGGGCGCGGCGGCGGTGAGTTCGTCGCACTCGGCGTGGCTGCGGCCGTCGTTCCAGAGGATGGCCGGGCGCAGCACCCGGTCCTGGCCGTCGAGCAGCACGGCGCCGTGCATCTGGCCCGACAGGCCGATGCCGCGCAGCCGCGCGAAGGCGGCCGGCGCGCTGCCGCGCAGCTGCTCGATCGCGCGGGTGGTGGCGGTGGACCAGTCGGCCGGATCCTGCTCCGACCACAGCGGCGCGGGCCGCGACACGGTCAGCGGTGCGGCCGCGCGGCCCACCACGGCGCCGCTGCCGTCGATCAGCAGCAGCTTGAGCTCGGAGGTGCCGAGGTCGATGCCGAGGAAGGTGTCGTCGCGGCTCACAGTGCGGCTTCCTGGTCCTGGCCTTCGCTGTCGGCCGGGGCCGTGGCGTTGGCGCGCCCGACGCCGATGGTCGGCAGCTGCGGGCGGGTGACGCGATGACGGGCCAGCGCCGCGGCG
>NZ_VOSR01000669.1:0-1444 GCF_007997345.1 Mitsuaria sp. TWR114 | reverse complement strand
GCGCTCGCCGCGCTGCGCCAGGCGCTGCCGACGGGCGCGGCGACCGCCTATGGCGCCGACCACGCCTTCATCCCCTGGGCCTACCAGGGCGCGCTGCTGGCCGAGTTCGCCCGCAGCCGCGGCATCGATCCGGCCGAGTGGCTGGGCCGCTGCGGCGTGGTGCCGGGCCAGGCGCTGTCCGCGCGCCAGCTGCTGTCCATGCTGGCGGCCTTGCAGCCGCTGGCGGGCGACGTGGGTTTTGTCGTCGGCCAGTTGAGCCTCCCGGGCCATTACGGCCTGGCCAGCCAGGCGCTGCAGCAGGCTGGCGACCTGCGCCAAGCGCTGCGCGTGCTGTGCGACTGGCCCGCGCGGCTGTCGCCGCTGCTGACGCCGCGGCTGGTGGAAAGCGCCGACGAGTTGCTGCTGGTCTGGACCGAGGCCTGCGGCGCGCCGCCCAGCCTGCAGCCGCTGCTGGTGGACATGCAGATGAGCGCGGTCGTCGCGATGGCGCAATGGCTGGGCGGCGGCCGGTCGCTGCCCTGGCGCTTCAGCTTCAACCGCACGCGGCCGCGTGAGCTGTCGCGGCACGCGGCCTACCTCGGCCCGGCGCTGCACTTCGGCTGCCAGGTCGACGCGATGCGGCTGCCGCTGTCGGCGGCCGTCGAGCCCTGGCCGGCGGCGGCGGCCGGCCGCGCCGCCATGGCGCTCGGCGCGCTGGGGCAGGGCGCCGATCCGCAGGCCGCCTGGCGCGGGCAGCTCGCCGTGCTCTACGACCACCTGCTGGGCGAGGTCGGCGGCGATCCGTCGCTGGAGCGCAGCGCGCAGCGCTTCGGCATCAGCCCCGCGACGCTGAAGCGGCAACTGGCCCAGCTCGGCACCCATCACCAGGCGCAACTGGACCAGGTCCGCGCGCACGCGGCGCTCTACCTGATGCTGCTGCGCGGCCAGCGCGGCGAGGCAGTGGCGCGCACGCTGGGCTTCCACGACAAGAGCAACTTCCGGCGCTCGTTCAAGCGCTGGACCGGCATGACGCCCGGGTTGCTCTGAGGCCGACGCCCGGGCATAGACTCCCGCCCATGCCCACGGCGTTCGAGCATCCCGAGGATCAGGCCCAGTACCGTCGCCCCGCGCACCGCACGGGCGTGGAGCTGTACCACGCCCACATCCTGCGGCACAGCTTCGAGCCGCACACGCACGAGGCCTACGGCCTGGGCGCGATCACGGACGGCGTGGGCCGCTTCCGCTGGCGCGGCGGCGAGCACCTCGCGCCGCGCGCCACGCTGATGCTGATGAATCCCGAGGACATCCACACCGGCGAGGCCGCCACCGCCGATGCCTGGGGCTACCGCATGGTCTACCTCGACGAGCAGTTGCTCTCCGAGCTGTACGGCGGTCCCGCCTGGCGCTTCGACGCCGCGGTGGCGCACGACGCGGCGGCCGCGACGCAGGCCGCGGCGCTGATCGC
>NZ_VOSR01000668.1:0-762 GCF_007997345.1 Mitsuaria sp. TWR114 | reverse complement strand
GGCGCCAGCACGCGCTGCAGCGGGTTCAGCGCCGTCAGCGGCTCCTGGAACACCATCGCGACACGGCGGCCGCGCAGGCCGCACCAGTCGTCCTCGTCGAGCGCGAGCAGCTCGCGGCCGTCCAGGGCGATGCGGCCGGTGGCCCGCGCGCCGTCCGGCAGCAGCCCCATCACGGCCAGCGCCGTCAGCGTCTTGCCGCTGCCGGACTCGCCGATCAGCGCCAGACACTCGCCGCGGTCCAGCCTCAGGTCGATGCCGCGCAGCGCATGCAGCGCCGCGCCACCGCGCCCGGCGAGCCACACCTGCAGGTCGCGGACCTCGAGCAGCGGCGCGCTCATCGCGGCAGCTCCTTGGGATCGAGGCGATCGCGCAGACCGTCGCCCAGCAGGTTCAGGCCCAGCACCGCCAGCGTGATCGCCAGGCCCGGCGCGAGCGCCAGCTGCGGCGCCTCGAACATCAGCGTCTGGGCCTCGGCGAGCAGCCGTCCCCAGCTGGCCTGCGGCGGCTGGGTGCCCAGGCCGAGATAGGACAGGCCGGCCTCGGCCAGGATGGCCAGCGCGAAGCTGGTCGTGCCCTGCACGATCAGCAGCGGCAGCAGCTGCGGCAGCACATGGCGCACCGTGATCGCCCACCGGCCCTGCCCCGCGACGCGGGCGGCCAGCACGAAGTCGCGCGCCCACCAGCTCTTGGCGCTGCCATTGACCAGCCGCGCGAAGGACGGCACCGCATGCAGGCCGATCGCCGCCATCGCCACCGTCATGC
>NZ_VOSR01000667.1:0-4528 GCF_007997345.1 Mitsuaria sp. TWR114 | reverse complement strand
ACCTCCGGCCTGCCGCTGCGGACGATGCCGCGCGCACGTGGCTTGTGCTCGCACGTGATGCATCACGGCGGACTGCAGGAGGTGCCGGACACCTGGCACGACAGCCGCTTCCTCGACCACCCGCTGGTGCAGGGCGCGCCGTATGTGCGCTTCTATGCGTCGGTGCCGCTGTCGCTGTCCACCGGCGAGGTCGTCGGCAGCCTGTGCGTGATGGACCGCCTGCCGCGGCGCCTGCGCGAGCGCCAGCGCGAGTCGCTGGTGACGCTGTCGCGCTGCGCGATCAATGAGCTCGAGGCCCGCCGGCGCGAGCCGCGCCACATCGACCAGGCGATCAGCGCCGCGATGACGCTCTGAGCGCGATCGCGCCTCGGCCGCTCAATGCGGCCAGGCGCGCGGCGCGTACAGCGACGGGTGGGCCGCGACGGCCTCCAGCGGCAGGCGGCGGCCGGCTGCGTGGTCCTCGATGCATTGCAGGATCAGCGGGCTGCGGTGGCGGTCACGGCTGGCGCGGATCTCGTCCAGCGTCAGCCAGAGGGTGCGCTGGATCGGCTCGTCGAAAGGGCGGCCGGGGATCTGGTCGCCGACCCGGCCGGTGAAGGCCAGGCGCACGTAGGTCACGTCGTCGCCGCGGTCCGGGCGCAGGAAACGCGACATGTAGACGCCGAGGAAGGCGTCCGGCGTGAACGGCCGGGCGGTTTCCTCGAGGACTTCGCGCTTGACCGCGTCGATCGCGGACTCGGCCTGCTCCAGATGGCCGGCGGGATTGTTGAGCAGCAGGCCGTCGCGGGTGAGCTCCTCGACCAGCAGGTAGCGGCCGTCCTGCTCGATCACGGCGGCGACGGTGACGCTGGGCTTGAATCGTTCGGTCATGGTCCTTCCTGGGGGGCGGCTGGTCCGGCGGCAGGGGATGCCGGGGAGCGCCACCTCGATGTGGGAACGGGGCCGCATTGTGAGGGGGCCTGGTGACAGCGGCGGCGAACAGCGACCACGCCGGCGAAGGCGTGTCCCCTGAACCCGTCGGCGCACCCGTCCGACATCGCCCAAAAGCAAAACCCCGGCTTGCCGGGGTTTTCTTCATTCTTCAGCGAGAGGCTCAGTTGCCCCGGCCGTGTCCGTGGCCGCGGTCATCGTCGCGGTCCTTGTCGTGACCGTGTCCGCGGCCGTGACCCTTGCCGGGACCGCGATCGTCATCGCGGTAATCGCGGCGGCCATCGTCGCGCCAGCGATATTCGGTGTGTTCCCGGCGGTATTGCGGGGCGTACACCTCGCGGTACCAGTTGTCCCGGACGAAATACACCGGCCGGCCGCACGCGTTGTAGCGCGCGCAGTGCTTGGCCCAGTTCTTCTCATGGCCCGGCGGCACGCGGAGATAGACCGCCGGCGCGGGCGCCGGCACCCGGGTCACCAGCACCGGCCGCTCGTACACCACCTGCGGGCGCACATTGCCGATGTCGATCTGTCCATAAAAGCCCGGTTCGCCAATGCTCACCGAGACCCCCACATCGGCGGCCCGGGATGCCATCGGCATCAGGGCCACCAAGGCCAACGCACTGCTGAGGAGAATTTTCTTTGTCATGGTCTGACTCCTTTCGGTCGTCATTTAACGTCGCTTTGACCCCCTTCGACGACTCTAGTTCACCATTCGAAACAGCTTTGCCTCACATTGCTCATGGGTTTGGTTGGTGAAAACCCCAGTCGCGGGCGCGTCCCGCCCGAGGCGGTCCCCCGGTTAAGCTCGCCCGGACCCTGATTCAGGATGGAGGGATTCCAGATGCTGATCGGTGTGCCGCAGGAAACCGCGGCGGGGGAAGCGCGCGTCGCCGCGACGCCGGAAACCGTCAAGAAGCTGGTCGCGCAGGGCCACACGCTGCGCGTTCAGCAAGGCGCCGGCCTGAACGCCAGCGTGACCGACGAGGCCTACGCCGCCGCCGGCGCGGAACTGGTCGGGCGCGAGGCGGCCTTCGCCTGCGACCTCGTCCTGAAGGTCCGTGCGCCGGAGCCCGGCGAGATGGCGCTGTTCAAGCCCGGCGCGGTGCTCGCCGGCATGCTCAATCCCTTCGACCGCGACGGCCTGCAGCGCCTGGCCGAGGCGCGGCTCACCGCCTTCGCGCTCGAGGCCGCGCCCCGCACCACCCGCGCGCAGAGCATGGACGTGCTCTCCAGTCAGGCCAACCTGGCCGGCTACAAGGCGGTGATGCTGGCCGCCTTCCATTACCAGCGCCTGTTCCCGATGCTGATGACCGCCGCCGGCACGATCAAGGCCGCGCGGGTCGTCGTACTGGGCGTCGGTGTCGCCGGCCTGCAGGCGATCGCCACCGCCAAGCGGCTGGGCGCGGTCATCGAGGCCTCCGACGTGCGCCCCGCGGTGAAGGAGCAGGTCGAGTCCCTCGGCGCCAAGTTCATCGACGTGCCCTACGAGACCGACGAGGAGCGCCAGGCCGCCGAGGGCGTCGGCGGCTACGCCCGCCCGATGCCGCCGAGCTGGCTGCAGCGCCAGCAGGTGGAGGTCGCCAAGCGCGTCGCCCAGGCCGATGTCGTCGTCACCACCGCGCTGATCCCCGGACGGCCGGCGCCGGTGCTGGTCACCGAGGAGATGGTCCGCGCGATGAAGCCGGGCTCTGTCATCGTCGACATCGCGGCGCCGGCGGGCGGCAACTGCCCGCTCACCGAGCCGGGCCGGACGGTGCGCAAGCACGGCGTGACGCTGGTGGGCGAGACCAACCTGCCGTCGCTGGTGGCGGCGGACGCGTCCGCGCTCTACGCGCGCAACGTGCTGGATTTCCTGAAGCTGGTGCTGACGAAGGAAGGCGGCTTCGCGCTGCCGGCCGACGACGACATCGTGACCGCCTGCCTCGTCGCGCACGAGGGCCAGGTGCTGCGCCAGGCCTGAGCGGCCACCCTGCTGGAGGCCGCGAGGCCGCATGACGACCGGGCCGCGCGCCCGCAAGGAGAGTCCCGGATGGATGCCGTTTCTCCCACCCTCATCAACCTGACGATCTTCGTGCTGGCGATCTACGTCGGCTACCACGTCGTCTGGACCGTGACGCCGGCGCTGCACACGCCGCTGATGGCCGTGACCAACGCGATCTCGGCAATCGTCATCGTCGGCGCGATGCTCGCCGCCGCGCTCACCGAGACCTCGCTGGGCAAGTTCATGGGCACCTTCGCCGTCGCGCTCGCGGCGGTCAACGTCTTCGGCGGCTTCCTCGTGACGAGGCGGATGCTGGAGATGTTCAAGAAGAAGGAGCGCAAAACCCCGGCCGACGGCCACGGCAACGCGAAGGGCTGACCGATGTCGATGAACCTCGTCACGCTGCTCTACCTGATCGCGAGCGTCTGCTTCATCCAGGCGCTCAAGGGGCTCTCGCATCCGACCACCTCCATCCGCGGCAACGTCTTCGGCATGGTGGGCATGACCATCGCCGTGCTCACCACCGGCGCGTTGATCCTGAAGCTGGCCGGCGGACAGACGCTGGGGCTGGCCTATGTCCTGGGCGGACTGGTGGTCGGCGGCGGCATCGGCACCGTCATGGCGCAGCGCGTCGAGATGACCAAGATGCCGGAGCTGGTGGCCTTCATGCACAGCATGATCGGCCTGGCGGCGGTGTGCATCGCGGTGGCCGCGGTCGTCGAGCCGCATGCCTTCGGCATCGCGCCCCGCTACGCGCCCATCCCCGGCGGCAACCGCATCGAGCTGGCCCTGGGCTGCTTCATCGGCGCGGTGACCTTCTCCGGCTCGGTCATCGCCTTCGGCAAGCTCAGCGGCAAGTACAAGTTCCGCCTGTTCCAGGGCGCGCCGGTCACCTTCCCCGGGCAGCACTGGCTCAACCTGGTCCTGGGCCTGGCAGCGGTGTTCTTCATCTTCGGCTTCTGGCACTCGCAGAGCGCGATGGACTTCCTGCTGGTCGCGGCGCTGGGCTTCGTGCTGGGCGTGCTGCTGATCATCCCCATCGGCGGCGCCGACATGCCGGTCGTCGTGTCCATGCTCAACAGCTACTCCGGCTGGGCCGCGGCGGGCATCGGCTTCTCGCTCAACAACAGCATGCTGATCATCGCGGGCTCGCTGGTGGGCAGCTCGGGCGCGATCCTGAGCTACATCATGTGCAAGGCGATGAACCGCTCGTTCTTCAACGTGATCCTGGGCGGCTTCGGCGCCGAGGGCGCCACCGCCGCCGGGGCCGCCCAGCAGCGCAATGTGAAGAGCGGCAGCGCGGACGACGCAGCCTTCATCCTCGGCAACGCGGAGAGCGTGATCATCGTCCCCGGCTACGGCCTGGCGGTCGCGCGCGCGCAGCATGCGGTCAAGGAGCTCGCGCAGAAGCTGATCGAGAAGGGCGTCACCGTCCGCTATGCGATCCATCCGGTGGCAGGTCGCATGCCCGGCCACATGAACGTGCTGCTCGCCGAGGCCGAGGTGCCCTACGACCAGGTCCATGAGATGGAGGACATCAACGCCGAGTTCGGCCAGACCGACGTGGCCATCATCCTCGGCGCGAACGATGTGGTGAACCCGGCCGCGCTGCAGAAG
>NZ_VOSR01000666.1:0-1255 GCF_007997345.1 Mitsuaria sp. TWR114 | reverse complement strand
ATGCAGCAGGCCGACGCGGTCGTAGACGTCCAGGTAGCTGCGCGCCTCGGGGAAAAGCTGGGCCACCCACTCGACCTCGCCGCGGTTCTCCGCGACGTGGGTCTGCATGTAGAGGCTGGCATCGGCGCGGCACAGCGCGCCGGCCATCGCGAGCTGCTCCGGCGTGCTGGTCGGCGCGAAGCGCACCGTCACCGCGTAGGCCAGGCGCGCACGCCTGTGGTGCTTCGCGATCAGGTCCAGGCAGTCGCGCTCGGCCTGGACGACGTCGTCGCGCAGGCCCTCGGGGGCGTTCCGGTCCATCAGCACCTTGCCGGTGATCAGGCGCATGCCGCGCTCGGCGGCCGCGTCGAACAGCGCGTCGGCTGAGATCTTGTGCACCGTCGGGTACACGACGGCCGAGGTCGTGCCGTGCGCCAGCAGCGCATCGAGGAAGCGATCCGCGCCGAAGCGCGCGACCTCCGGGTCCATGTAGCGCTGCTCGGCCGGGAAGGTGTAGGTGTTGAGCCAGTCCAGCAGCTCGGTGCCGTAGGACGCGATCACGTCCAGCTGCGGGCTGTGTACATGGGTGTCGACGAAGCCCGGCAGGATCAGCCGGCCGCTGTGGTCCTCGCGGACCCAGCCCTCGCCCGGGTTCTCGGCCTGCGCGCCGGCGATGCGGCCGTTGTCGATCAGCAGCCAGTGGCCCGGCCGGAAACGCACGGCGGGATCGTCGACGCGGCCCCATTGCGGCGCGGCGGTGAAGTCCAGCAGGTCGCCCTTCAGGGCCAGGCGTGCCGGAGTGGCGGAACGGTCGGTCGTCATGCGTCGGGAATCAGGCGGACAGGAGGAAACGGAAAGGCGGGAACGTCGGTGACTGCGGTGCCACGCCGCTCACGGCACGAGCTCGCGCGCGACTTCGCGCACCTGCTCGCGCAGCCAGCGCAGCGGCGCGCTGTTGTGGCTGACGTCGTGCCACAGCTGGTAATAGGTCATCGGCGGGAAGGCCACCGGGCATCGCAGCACGGTGACCGGCAAGTGATCCAGGTAGCGGTGGCAGAACAGCCGGCCGGTCGTCAGCACCAGCAAGCTGCGCGCCACCATCTGCGGCAACTGCCCGAAATGGGCGCAGCGCACCGCAATGCGGCGCTCCAGGCCCAGCGAGGCCAGGTGCTGCTCGATCACGCCCGGCTGGCCGCGGCTCAGCGGCATCGGCGCCAGGTGCTGGCAGTCGAGGTAGCGCTCCTGGGTCCAGGCCCGCGGCGCCATGCGCGCGGCC
>NZ_VOSR01000665.1:0-2833 GCF_007997345.1 Mitsuaria sp. TWR114 | reverse complement strand
CTCGGCCAGCGGCAGGCGCTCGATGCCGGCCTTGGCCGCGGCCTCCTGGACCGCCGTCTGGATATGCCGCCAAGCCTGGGCGATGCCCTGCCCCAGCGCGGACGGCCCGGCCCATCCCTGGCCGAGCAGCTGTCCGTGGACGTCGCTCAGCCGGACCCGAGTGCCGGTGCCGCCGCCATCCACCCCCACGAGGTAGCGGACGGCGGTGAAGCGCGGCTGCAAGGGCGCGGACCAGGCGTCCGCCAAGGGGTGGCTGTTCATGATTAATACCAGTTTAGTACCAAAAAACGCGAAGCGTCAATTGGTAGCGCACTGGACTTAACCTTGATGCACAAATCGCTCCGCTAGGGGCTCGCGGATGATAACCACCAACGTACCAGTGATGGCCGATTGAAATGAGGAAGCGCGCAGAGGTGGCCTGCGGAGGGCCAGCGCCCTTTGCAGTCCTTCAGTCCAGCGACCACTCCAGGCCGACGCCCTTGCCCTTGAGCCAGTCCCGCGCCGCGGAGAAGTGGCCGCAGCCGATGAACGGCACCGGCCCGCGCGTGGCGGAGAGCGGCGACGGGTGATTGGCCTGCAGCACGAGGTGGCCGTTGCCGGCGGCCTCGATCAACGGCGCCTTGGCCTGCGCATGCGCGCCCCAGAGCAGGAAGACCTTGGGCGCGGCATCCCGCGCCGTCGCGGCGATGAGCGCATCGGTGAGCGACTCCCAGCCCTTCTTCGCATGCGAGGCGGCGGCGCCGTCCTCGACGGTCAGGCTGGTGTTGAGCAGCAGCACGCCGCACCGGGCCCATTCGCCCAGGTGACCGCACATCGCCGGCTGCTGGCCCAGGTCGCGCTGCAGTTCCTTGAAGATGTTGCGCAGCGACGGCGGCAGCTTCTGCCCCGCCGGCACCGAGAACGCCAGCCCTTCCGCCTGCCCCGGCCCGTGATACGGATCCTGGCCGACGATCACCACCGTCGCCCGCGTCAGCGGCGTGAGCCGCAGCGCGCGCAGCGGGTCTGGCGGATAGATGGCGGCGCCCGCGGCCAGGCGCTCCTTCAGCAGCGCTTCGATGCGCTGGCCGTCGGCGCTCGCGCGCCAGGCGTCGATCAGCGGCTGCCAGCCGTCGCCGACCTGCCAGTCGATGGCCTGCAGCGTCGCGGACATCGCCGGCCTCAACCGAACAGCGCCGACAGCGCCGCGCCCGGGTCGGGCGCGCGCATGAAGGCCTCGCCGACCAGGAAGGCATGCACCTGCGCGTCGCGCATGCGCTGCACGTCGCCCGGCCCCAGGATCCCGGACTCGGTCACCAGCAGGCGATCGGCCGGCACCTGCGCCAGCAGTCCCAGCGTCGTGTCCAGCGTCACCTCGAAGGTCTTCAGGTTGCGGTTGTTGATACCCACCAGCGGCGTCTTCAGCCGCAGCGCGCGCTCGAGTTCGGCGCCATCGTGGACCTCCACCAGCACGTCCAGGCCCAGGCCCAGCGCGCAGTCCTCCAGCTCCGCCATCTGGCCGTCCGCGAGGCTGGCGACGATCAGCAGGATGCAGTCCGCGCCCATCGCGCGCGCCTCGTAGACCTGGTACGGATCGACCATGAAGTCCTTGCGCAGCACCGGCAGCGCGCAGGCGGCGCGCGCCTGCTGCAGGTACTCGACCGAGCCCTGGAAATGCGGCGCGTCGGTGAGCACGCTCAGGCAGGCCGCGCCGTGCCGCTCGTAGCTGCGGGCGATGTCGGCGGGACGGAAGTCCGCGCGCAGCACGCCCTTGCTGGGGCTGGCCTTCTTCACTTCGGCGATCACACCGCTGCGGCCGGCGGCGATCTTGTCGCGCAAGGCCTGCGCGAAGCCGCGCGTGGGCTCGGCGCGCGATTCCGCCTCGGCACGCAGGGCGGCCAGCGGCACGCGGGCCTGCGCGGCGGCGACCTCGTCGCGCTTGACGGCATTGATGCGATCCAGGATGTCGGACATGGTTTTCTCACTTCAGGTCCGGCGCCAGGGCCGGAGGCGGTCGACGCCCAGGCCCGCACGGGCCCGGCCTCGCCACGATCAGGACTGCGCCGCGGCTTGCCGCTGCGTCTCGGCGACGAATTCGTCGAGCTTGGCGCGCGCCGCGCCGGACTCGATCGCCGCGCGCGCCTTCACGATGCCGTCGGCGATGGACTCGACGACATTGGCCGCATACAGCGTCGCGCCGGCGTTGAGCAACACGATGTCCCGCGCCGCGCCAGGCTCGTTGCCGAGCACGCCCAGCAGGATGCGGCGGCTCTCCTCGGGGCCGCTCACCCGCAGGTTGCGGCTGGCGACCATGGGCATGCCGAAGTCCTCGGGATGGATCTCGTACTCGCGGATCTCGCCGTTGCGGAGCTCACCGACCAGGGTCGCCGCGCCCAGCGAGATCTCGTCCATGTTGTCCTTGCCGTAGACCACCACCGCGTGCTGCGCGCCCAGGCGCTGCATCACGCGGACCTGGATGCCGACCAGGTCCGGATGGAACACGCCCATCAAGATGTTGGGCGCGTCCGCCGGATTGGTCAGCGGGCCCAGGATGTTGAAGATGGTGCGCACGCCCAGTTCCTTGCGCACCGGCGCGATGTTCTTCATCGCCGGGTGATGGTTGGGCGCGAACATGAAGCCGATGCCGGTGTTGCCCACGCAGTCGGCGACCGCCTGCGGCGGCAGCGACAGCGTCACGCCGAGCGCCTCCAGCACATCCGCGCTGCCGGTCTTGGACGAGACGCTGCGGTTGCCGTGCTTGGCCACCTGCGCGCCCGCCGCGGCCGCGACGAACATCGAGCAGGTCGAGATGTTGAAGGTGTGCGCGCCGTCGCCGCCGGTGCCGACGACGTCCACC
>NZ_VOSR01000664.1:0-10617 GCF_007997345.1 Mitsuaria sp. TWR114 | reverse complement strand
CGGCGTGACGCCGCCACGCCGCACCAGCGAGCTCACGGTGGCGATGCTGCAGCTGGTCGCGAGCGGGCGCGGCTTCGCGGCGCTGCCGCTGTGGGCGGTCGAGGGCTACCTGGCGCGGGGCTACGTGGCGCGCCAGCGCATCGGGCCGTCGGGCCTGACCGGCCGGCTCTACGCGGTGAGCACCGGGCGGCTGGCGGCCAAGCCCTTCCTGGCCGATTTCGTGCGGATCATGCGCGAGACCTCGCTGGTGAACCTGGGCGGCGTGAGCCTGTTGTGAGCGCGCGCCGAACCGGTGAGGCCGGTGAGGCCGGCGGCGTGCCGAGCGCCCCGCCCCGTGGTCAGGCCCGGATGCGGCATCGGCGCCACGGGGCCGCCGCTATGATGCCGCCCGTTGGTGCTCGCGCCCGGCCCTCCGCCGGCGCAGTTCAACGGGAATCAGGAAGGGTCGCCCGCCCGCGGCCACGGCCCCAACCTGAGCTGCCCCCGCAACGGTAAGCGGAAGGCGCGCCCGGCCGACGCCGTCGCCCCCCGATGGCCTCGGCCCCCGCGGCGCGCGACTCGTGGCTGGATCCACTGGACGGTCGTCCGGGAAGGCACCACGGGTTCGTTCTTCCGACAGCCCGGATACCGGCCAACAGGCGGACCCATCGCCCCGCGATGGGTCCATTCCGCATGCGGCCGCGGGGAAGCGGCCGTCTGCCGCCGCTTTGTGATTCCGACATGCAAGCCTCCCGTCCCCGCGCCGCGCTGCGCGCCGTTGCCCGTGCCGCGCTGATCGCCGCCCCGGTCCTGTCCACCGTCCCCTCCGTCGCCGTCGCGCAGTCCTCGCTCGACCCGGTCATCGTCATCGGCACCCGTGAGGCGCAGCCGCTGAGCCGCAGCGTCGCGGACGTCGTGCTCATCGACGCCGACACCCTGCGCGACAGCGGCGCCGGCAGCGTCGCCGATGTGCTGCGCCGCTACGCCGGCCTGCAGCTGGCGGCCAACGGCGGTCCCGGCCAGACGGCGGGCTACTTCCTGCGCGGCGCCAACACCAGCGCCACGGTCGTGATGATCGACGGCGTGCGGGTCGGTTCCGCGACGCTGGGCCAGGTGTCCTTCGAGGCCATGAGCCTGGCCAACATCGAGCGCATCGAGGTCCTGCGCGGTCCTGCCTCCGGCCTGTACGGCGCCGATGCGGTCGGCGGCGTGATCCAGATCGTCACCCGGCAGGGCCAGGGCCCGCTGGACCTGCGTGCCGGCGCGGCCGTGGGCGAATACGGCTCGCGTCAGGGCGACGTGTCGGTGAGCGGCGCGCGGGCCGGTTTCGACTACGCGGCCAGCCTCAGCCGCGACACCAGTGACGGCACGACCGCGATCCGCGGCGACCGCGGCAACAGCTCCTACAACCCGGACAAGGACGGCTTCACCCGCACGGTGGCGTCGGCCCGGCTGGGCTTCACGCCGGCCGAGGGCCACCACATCGGCGTCAGCGCGACGCAGAGCCGCCTGAACGCGCAATACGACAGCGCCACCTTCGACGACCAGTTCGTCGCGCATCCGGAAGGCGACTTCCGCAACCGGCTCAAGACGCGCCAGGCGGCGCTCGACTACCGCGGCACGCTCTCGCCGATCTGGACGACGACGCTGCAGTTCGCGCGCGGCACCGACGACTCGGTCAGCGGCCTGACCGACGCGACGCGCTTCAAAACCACCCGCGACCAGGCGACCTGGCAGAACGCGCTGCGCCTGGCGCCGGACCAGCAACTGGTGCTGGCCTACGAGCGCCTCGAGGAAAAGGCGGACGGCGTCACCAGCGACACGCTCAAGCGCAGCAACAACGCCTACATCGCGGGCTACAGCGGCCTGTTCGGCCCGGCCGCCCTGGAGGCCAACCTGCGCCGCGACGACAACTCGGTCTACGGCGACAACACGACCGGCAGCCTGGGCGGCAGCATCGCGCTGAGCCCGACGCTGAAGCTGCGGGCGCTGGCGGGCAAGACCTTCCGCGCGCCGACCTTCAACGACACCGACTTCCCCTTCTACGGCCACCGCGACATCCGTCCCGAGCAGGGCCGCAGCGCGGAGATCGGCCTGAACTGGCGCTCCGGCGCGAGCAGCGCGTCGGCGACGGTCTATCGCAACAAGGTCAAGGACCTGATCATCTACAACCCCGATCCGGCCCTGTGCCCGCCGGCGCCGGACTTCGCCTTCGGCTGCGCGGCCAACGTCGGCCGGGCCAAGCTCACTGGCGCGACGCTGACCGGCGCGCACCGCATCGGCAACTGGAACCTGGCTGTTAACGTGGACTTCCTCGATGCGAAGGACACCGACACCGGCGCGCGGCTGATCCGTCGCGCGGCGCACCAGGAAAGTGTCTCCGTCGATTACGACACCGGCGCCTGGAGCGCGGGGGCGACGCTGACCGACATCGGCAAGCGGCCGGACACCGGCGCCACGCTGGGCGGCTACGCGCTGCTCGACCTGCGCGCCAGCTGGCGCTTCCTGCCGCAATGGCGCCTGGAGGCCAAGGTCCTCAACGCGGCGGACCGCGATGTCGAGCCGGTCTACGCCTACCAGGGCCTCGGCCGCCAGGCCTGGGTCGGCGTGCGCTATGACATGAAGGGCTTCTGAGCCGGGCCCTCCTTGCGGCATGGGCGCCAGCGGTGAGCTGGCTGTCCATGCGCGTTTTGGCAACCAGCCCCCTCAGCTGTACCTCTTCTCCAATTCATCCCAGCCGGGCTTGCCCACCAGCCGCTGGCGCTCCGCGAAGGGGGCGACCAGCGCCGGGTCCTCATCGATCCGGCGCTGCGCCTTCAGCACGCCGAGCGCCTTCTGCATGCCCGCCACCGCGCCCTGCAGCGCCGCGTTGGCGTAGAGCACGACGCCGTAGCCGAGCGACTCCAGCTCCCGCGCATCGGTGATCGGCGTCCTGCCGCCGATCACCATGTTCATCAGCTGCGGCACCGGCAGGCGCCCCGGCAGCGCGCGGATCTGGTCCGGCGTCGTCACCGCCTCGACGAACAGCAGGTCCGCGCCGGCCTCGGCGAAGCGCAGCGCGCGTTCCACCGCGGCCTCGAAACCCAAGGTCGCGCAGGCGTCGGTGCGGGCCATGATCATCAGGTCCGGGTCACGTCGCGCGTCGACGGCCGCCTTGATCTTGCCCACCGCCTCCTCGGTCGGGATCACCTCCTTGCCGCTGAAGTGACCGCAGCGCTTGGGCGCCACCTGGTCCTCGAGCTGGATGCAGTCCGCACCGGCCCGCTCCAGCGTGCGCACGGCATGCCGCACGTTGAGCGCGTTGCCGAAGCCGGTGTCGGCATCGACGATCAGCGGCAGCGCCACCGCGTCGCGGATGCGGGCCGTGTGGTCGGCGATCTCGGCCAGGCCCATGAAGCCCTGGTCCGGCAGCCCGAACCACATGTTGGTCACGCCGGCGCCGGTGATGTAGAGGGCCTCGAAGCCGAGGTCCTCGATCACCCGGGCGGACAGCGCGTTGAACGCGCCGGGCACGAGCACGCCGCGGCGGGCTTGCACCAGCGTGCGCAGGGTCTGGCGGGGAGAGGTCATGGGTCTGCTCTTCTCGATCTGAAAGCTGAAAAGGGGAATGGGGAAGGAAAGTGGTCTCGACCCGCCCGGCGGGACGACGGCATCAGGCGCCGAAGAGCGCGTCTGCGGGCACGCGCACGACGCCTTCCATCAGCACGCGCGCGCTGCGGCTCATCACGGCGCGCGTCACGCGCCATTGGCCATCGACGAGCGCGGCCTCCGCGCCCACGCGCAAAGTGCCTGAGGGATGGCCGAAGCGCACCGACGCGCGCGGCGGGCCGCCGGCCGCTTCGCACACGACGGTGCCGGGGATCGCCGCGGCGGCGCCGATGGCCACGGCGGCCGTGCCCATCATCGCGTGGTGCAGCCGGCCCATCGACAGCGCCCGCACCAGCAGGTCGATGTCGCCGGCCTCGACGAGCCGGCCGCTCGACGCGCGATAGGACTGCGGCGGCGCCACGAAGGCCAGCTTGGGCGTGTGCTGACGGGAGGCGGCCTCATCGAGCGCGCCGATCAGCCCCATACGCAGCGCCGCGTGCGCGCGGATCGCCTCGAGCCGCCGCAGCGCCGCCGCGTCGCCGTTGACCGCGTCCTGTGCCTCGATGCCGGTGTAGCCGAGGGCCGCCGCGTCGACGAAGACGGTGGGGATGCCAGCGTTGATCAGGGTTGCGCGCAGACGGCCACCAGCGACCAAGCTCTCGGGCAACGCCAGTTCGTCGACGACGCGGCCGGTGGGAAACAGCGCGCTCGCGCCCCGCCCACCGGCACCGGCACCGGCACCGGCACCGGCACCAACACCGGCACCGTCGCCCTCCTCGCCCGGATCCAGGAACGCCAGCTCGATCTCCGCGCCCGGAAAAGCCACGCCGTCGAGTTCGAAGTCCCCGCGCTCCAACACCTGCCCGTCCTGCATGGGCACCTGCGCCACGATGGTCTTGCCGATGTTGGCCTGCCAGATGCGGACCGTCGCCCGCCCGTCGCGCGGCAGCGCCGCCGCGTCGACCAGCCCGGCCTCGATGGCGAACGGCCCGACGGCCGCCGACAGGTTGCCGCAGTTGCCGGACCAGTCCACCAGCGCCCGGTCGATCGCCACCTGGCCGAAGAGGTAGTCCACGTCATGGCCGGGCCGCGCGCTGCGCGACACGATCACCACCTTGCTGGTGCTGGAGCTCGCGCCGCCCAGGCCGTCGATCTGCTTGCCGTAGGGATCGGGGCTGCCGATCACCCGCAGCAGCAGCCGGTCGCGCGCGGCGCCCGGGCGCCGGCAATCGGCGGGCAGGTCCTCCAGCCGGAAGAACACGCCCTTGGAGGTGCCGCCCCGCAGGTAGACGGCGGGGATCTTCAAGGCAGGTGGAAAGCTCATGTCGTCGCGTGAAGCATTGGCGGCATCGCGGCCGCGAGGAAGTCCTGGGCGAAGCGCTGCAGCACCCCGCCCGCCTGGTGGATCGACAACTCCTCGGCGGTGTCGATCCGGCAGCGTACCGGCACTTCGGTGCGAACGCCGTCACGGCGATGCAGCACCAGCGTCATCACCGTGCGCGGCGCCGGCACGCCCAGCACGTCGAAACGCTCCGAGCCGTCGATGCCCAGCGTGCGCCGCGTCGTCCCGGGCAGGAATTCCAGCGGCAGCACGCCCATGCCGATGAGGTTGGTGCGATGGATGCGCTCGAAGCCCTCGGCCACGATCGCCTCCACGCCGGCCAGCCGCACGCCCTTCGCGGCCCAGTCCCGCGACGAGCCCTGTCCGTAGTCCGCGCCGGCGATCACGATCAGCGGCTGGCGGCGCGCCAGGTAGGTCTCGATCGCCTCCCACATCCGCATCACGGTGCCGTCGGGCTCCAGCCGCGCCAGCGAGCCCGGGATGACCTCGCCCGACGCGTCGCGGACCATCTCGTTGCGCAGCGTCGGGTTGGCGAAGGTGGCCCGCTGCGCCGTCAGGTGATCGCCGCGGTGGGTCGCGTAGGCATTGAAGTCCTCCACCGGCACGCCCATGCGCGCGAGGTATTCGCCAGCCGCCGAGTCGACCTCGATCGCATTGGACGGCGACAGGTGGTCGGTGGTGATGTTGTCGGGCAGCACCGCCAGCGCGCGCAGGCCGCGCAGCGTGCGCGCGCCCGCCAGCGCACCCTCCCAGTACGGCGGCCGCCGGATGTAGGTCGAGCGCGGGCGCCAGTCGTAGAGCGGCGCTGTCGCCGCGGCCGCCTCGGTCGCGGCCGGCGCGATCGGAAACATCGGGTCGTAGACGCGCCGGAACTGCGCCGGCTTCACGCAGCGGCGCACCAGCGCGTCGATCTCCTCGTCGTCCGGCCACAGGTCCTGCAGGCGGATCTCGCGCCCGTCGACGACGCCGAGCACGTCGCGCTCGATGTCGAAGCGGATCGTGCCCGCCAGCGCATAAGCCACCACCAGCGGCGGCGAGGCCAGGAAGGCCTGCCGCGCGCGCGGATGGATGCGGCCGTCGAAGTTGCGATTGCCGGACAGCACCGCGGTCGCATAGAGGTCGCGCTCGACGATCTCGCGCTCGATCGCCGGGTCCAGCGCCCCCGACATGCCGTTGCACGAAGTGCAGGCATAGGCCACGACGCCGAAGCCCAGCGCTTCGAGGTCCGCCAGCAGGTCCGCCTCCTCCAGGTAGAGCGTCACCGCGCGCGAGCCGGGCGCCAGCGAGGTCTTGACCCAGGGCTTGCGGACCAGCCCCAGCCGCCGCGCGTTGCGCGCGAGCAGGCCGGCGGCGATGACGTTGCGCGGATTGCTGGTGTTGGTGCAGCTGGTGATGGCCGCGATGATCACCGCCCCGTCGGGCAGTCGACCGGGCTCGTCCACCCAGGGCGCCGCGATGCCGCGCTCGCGCAGCATCGCGGTCGGCAGGCGGCGATGCGGGTTCGACGGGCCGGCCAGCGCGCGCTCGACCGCGCCGATGTCGAAGCGCAGCACACGCCGGTAGGCCACGTCGTCCAGCGTGCCGCCCACGCCGGACCACAGGCCCGCCGCCTTGGCATAGGTCTCGACCAGGCGCACCTGGTCCTCGGCGCGGCCGGTCAGGCGCAGGTAGGCCAGCGTCTGCTCGTCGATCGCGAACAGCGCGGCGGTCGCGCCGTATTCGGGCGCCATGTTGGCGATCGTCGCGCGGTCGCCCAGCGTCAGCCCGGCGACGCCGTCGCCGAAGCATTCGAGGTAGGCGCCGACGACCTTCTCGCGACGCAGGAACTCGGTCAGTGCGAGCACCAGGTCGGTGGCGGTGATGCCGGGCCGGCGCCGCCCGGTGAGCTCGACGCCAACGATCTCCGGCAGGCGCATCCACGAGGCGCGACCCAGCATCACGCTCTCCGCCTCCAGTCCGCCGACGCCAACGGCGATCACGCCCAGCGCGTCGACATGCGGCGTGTGGCTGTCGGTGCCGACGCAGGTGTCGGGATAGGCGATGCCGCCGCGGGCGTCGCGCTCCACCTGCACGACCGGCGACATCCGCTCCAGGTTGATCTGATGCATGATCCCGTTCCCCGGCGGGATCACTTCGACGTTGCGGAACGCGCGCCGGCACCAGTCGATGAAGTGGAAGCGGTCCTCGTTGCGGCGGTCCTCGATGGCACGGTTCTTGTCGAAGGCGCCGGGATCGTCGCCCCCGCACTCGACGGCCAGCGAGTGGTCGACGACCAGCTGCACCGGCACCACCGGATTGACCCGCGACGGATCGCAGCCGCGCGCCGCGATCGCGTCGCGCAGGCCGGCCAGGTCCACCAGCGCGGTCTGCCCCAGGATGTCGTGGCAGACGACGCGCGCGGGATACCAGGGGAAGTCGCGCTCGCCCAGGCCGTCGGCCAGCTGCAGCAGGCAGGCGTCGAGCAGCGCCGGATCGCATCGACGCACCAGGTTCTCGGCATGCACGCGCGCCGTGTAGGGCATGCGGGTCCAGGCGCCGGGGCGCAGCGCCTCGATGGCCGCGCGGGCATCGAACCAGTCCAGGTCGGTGCCGGGCAGCGGTCGACGCCAGGCGGCATTGACGGGCGCGGCGGCGGTGATCGTGGCAGCGGGTGCGAGGCTCATTGACGCGCCGCCAGCGGCACGAAGGCCTGGTCCTCGGGGCCGGTGTAGACGGCGCTTGGACGGATGATCTTGTTGTCCTGCCGCTGCTCGATCACATGGGCGGCCCAGCCGCTGGTGCGCGCGATCACGAACAGCGGCGTGAACATTGCCGTCGGCACGCCCATCAGGTGATAGCTCACCGCGCTGAACCAGTCGAGGTTGGGGAACATGCGCTTGACCTCCCACATCACGCGCTCGAGGCGCTCGGCGATGTCGAACATCTTGGTCGTGCCGGCCTCGACCGAGAGTCGTCGCGCCACCTGCTTGATGATCTCGTTGCGCGGATCGCTGATGGTGTAGACCGGATGGCCGAAGCCGATGACAACCTCGCGCGCCTCGACACGGCGGCGGATGTCGGCCTCGGCCTCATCCGGCGAGTCGTAGCGCTTCTGCACCTCGAAGGCCACCTCGTTGGCGCCGCCATGCTTGGGTCCGCGCAGCGCGCCGATCGCGCCGGCCACGGCCGAGTACAGGTCGCTGCCCGTGCCGGCGATGACGCGCGCGGCGAAGGTCGAGGCGTTGAACTCATGCTCCGCGTACAGGATCAGCGAGGTGTGCATCGCGCGCTCCCAGCCGGCATCGGGCCGGCGGCCGTGCAGCAGGTGCAGGAAATGCGCGCCGATGGACTCGTCGTCGGTCTCGACCTCGATGCGGCGTCCCTGCGTCGCCCAGTGGAACCAGTACAGCAGCATCGAGCCCAGCGAGGCCATCAGCCGGTCGGCGATGTCGCGCGCGCCGGGCAGCGGGTGGTCGTCCTTCTCCGGCAGCACGCAGCCCAGCGCGGACACGCCGGTGCGCATCACATCCATCGGATGCGCGCCGGCGGGCAGGCGCTCCAGCGCCTCCTTGACGCTGGCCGGCAGGCCGCGCAGCGCCTTGAGCTTGGCCTTGTAGGCGCGCAGCTCGGCGGCGTTGGGCAGCTTGCCATGCACCAGCAGGTGAGCGACCTCCTCGAACTCGCAGGCCTGGGCCAGGTCGACGATGTCGTAGCCGCGGTAGTGCAGGTCGTTGCCGCTGCGGCCGACGGTGCACAGCGCGGTGGTGCCGGCCGCGACGCCGGACAGCGCGACGGATTTCTTGGGCTTGAAGGCGGGGGCGAGGGTCTCGCTCATGGGGTCTCCTCCTGGGGATCTGGGAACTGCGGGCGGGCGTGGCAGCGAGCCATCGACCGGCGCGACAGTCCAGGCCTTGATCCCGTCGATGGGTGCATGGGATAGTCGCGTCATTCGCAATCTTTGCAGCGCGGCCGGCGACACTCAATGGCTGAATTAGCAATGAAATGCGAAGTCGATTCGCCGCATTTGCGAATCTTGCGAACACGATGGGAGCCTATGCGCAAGACCTTCCTCGGCGTGAAGCTCAAGACCCTGCGCGAGCAGCGCGGCCTGACCCAGGCGGCGCTGGCGCAGGCGCTCAAGCTGTCGCCCAGCTATGTGAACCAGCTCGAGAACAACGAGCGTCCGCTGAGCGTCGCGGTGCTGCTGCGGCTGCAGTCGGCGCTGGGCGTGGACCTGCAGTTCTTCTCGGAGGACGACGAGGCGCGGCTCTTCGCGCAGTTGCACGAGATCGTCGCGGAGACGCCGGTGCCCGGCGGCGTGCCGGAGTCGGAGCTGCGCACGCTGGTGCAGCAGATGCCGGGCATGGCGCAGCTGATGCTGCGGCTGCACGGCCGGGCGCGCGGCGCGGAGCAGCGCGTGAGCAACCTCGGCGGCCACGAGCGCGGCACCGGCGTGATCGCGGGCCCCGGGCCACACGAGGAGGTGCGGGACTTCTTCTACGCGCACCACAACCACATCGACGCGCTCGACCGCGCCGCGGAGGCGCTGGCGATGGTGCTCGCAAGCGAGACGGCCACCGCCGCGGGTGCGGGCACGGGCACGACCACCGCGCTCACCGCAGCCACTGCGCTTGCTGCGGCAACGTCGGCGCTGCCCCTCTCGCAGCAGGACCTGGCGCAGCGGCTGCAGACCCACCTGATGACTGCCCATCGGATCCAGGTGCAGGTCGTGCCGGACGAGCGCCTGCGGCGCTACGAACCCGCGCAGCGATTGCTGCTGCTGTCGGACTCGCTCTCGCCGGGCCAGCGGGCCTTCCAGCTGGCCACGCAGCTGGCCTACCTCGAATGCGGCGCGGAGATGGACCGGCTCATCGCTTCCGCCAGCTTCAGTCCGGAGGCCGCGGCGCTGGCGCGCATCGGGCTGGCGAGCTACTTCGCCGGCGCGGTGGTGCTGCCGTACCGCGCCTTCCTGTCGGCGGCGCAGGCGCTGCGGCACGACATCGCGCTGCTGGCCAAGCGCTTCGGCGTCAGCTTCGAGACCGTGTGCCATCGCCTGTCGACGTTGCAGCGACGCGAGGCGCGTGGCGTGCCCTTCTTCTTCGTGCGGGTGGACCGGGCGGGGAACATCTCGAAGCGGCAGTCGGCGACGGACTTCCACTTCTCACGCAGCGGCGGCACCTGCCCGCTGTGGAACGTGTACGAGGCCTTCGGCCAGCCGGGCCGCGTGCTCACGCAGGTGGCGCGGATGCCCGACGGGCGCAGCTATCTCTGGATCGCGCACTGCGAGCTGCGCGCCACCGGCGGCTACGGCTCACCGGCGCGCGAGTTCGCGATCGGCCTGGGCTGCGACCTGCGGCACGCGGAGCAGCTGGTCTATGCGAAGGGGCTGGACCTGGGCGATCCGGACAGCGCCACACCGATCGGACCCGGCTGCAAGCTGTGCGAGCGCGAGGGCTGCGCGCAGCGGGCCTTCCCGGCGCTCGGAAAGCATCTGCGCATCGATGAGAACGAGCGCACGGCGGAGCCGTATGGGACGAGGTGAGCGCGCGCGATCTCACCCCAGCGGCCCGCCGTCCCCCGCCACGAGCTGCTGCACGCTCGAGAAATCCAGCCTGCCCCGCCCTGCCCGGCTGTTGAGCGCATAGAGGTTGCGCGCCAGCTCGCCGAGCGGCACTGCGGCGCCGACCTGCAGCGCCGCCTCCACCGCCAGGCCGAGGTCCTTGAGCATC
>NZ_VOSR01000663.1:0-6065 GCF_007997345.1 Mitsuaria sp. TWR114 | reverse complement strand
GTGATCTCGCGGACCTCGCCGCCCGCGGTGAACTGCGGCAGCGGGAAGCCGGTCTGCTGCGTGGACAGCCACATCACCGGCACCACGTAGGCCAGGATCATGATGATGTACTGCGCCACCTGGGTCCAGGTCACGGCCCGCATGCCGCCGAGGAAGGAGCACACCAGCACGCCGCCCAGGCCGACGAACAGGCCGATCTCGAAGGTCAGGCCCGTCAGCCGGGTGGTGATCAGGCCGATCGCGTAGATCTGCGCGACCAGGTAGATGAACGACACCAGCACTGCCGCCGCCGCGCCCATCACGCGCAGCCCGCGACTCTCGAAGCGGGCGGCAAGGAAGTCCGGCACGGTGAAGCCGCCGAAACGGCGCAGGTACGGCGCCAGCAGCAGCGCGACCAGGCAGAAGCCGCCGGTCCATCCCAGGACGAAGGCCAGGCCGCCGTAACCCGCCAGGTACAGGCTGCCCGCCATGCCGAGGAAACTCGCCGCACTCATCCAGTCGGCGCCCGCGGCCATGCCGTTGTAAAACGCCGGGACGCGCCGGCCGGCAACGTAATACTCAACCGGGTCAGTGGTGCGGCTGAAGACGCCAATGCCGGCGTAGACCAGCACCGTCAGCAGCAGGAAGGAAAAACCCAGCCACTGCTTGGGCATGCCCATCCGCTCCAGCACGCCCAGCGCGCCAACAAGCAGCACGAAGCCGATCGTGTAGGCACCGTAGTTGCGGTGGAGCCGGCGGCGGAACGCGGCGTCGGACGGGGGGGTGGACATGGGTGGGGATCATCGCCGGCTTGGCGGGGAGACACATCCACAACTTCCCCGGTCCTGCTTCACTGCGTCGGGCGGCGCGCTGGCCGCCAGGTCGCGGGGCCTTGGCGGCGAGCGCCAAAACCCCGCGACCTGCCGTCCCCCATCACTGTCGTCCTGCCACCGATTGGGAGTGGGGACTGCCATGAGAAACGCCCTTGCGGGCCGTTGGTGGGGTGCGGTGGGGTCAGCGCTTGGCGAGGCGCTGCCAAGTGTCGACGACGGTGTCCGGGTTCAGGGACAAGGACACGATGCCCTCGGCGGCCAGCCATTCGGCGAAGTCAGGATGATCGCTGGGACCCTGGCCGCAGATGCCGATGTACTTGCCAGTGGCTCGGCAGGCCGTGATGGCGCGCGAGATCATCGCCTTGACCGCCGGGTCGCGTTCGTCGAAGTCGCCCGACAGCAGCTCCAGGCCCGAATCGCGGTCCAGGCCCAGCGTCAGCTGCGTCAGGTCGTTGGAACCGATCGACATGCCGTCGAAATGCTCCAGGAACTGCTCGGCCAGGATGGCGTTGCTCGGGACCTCGCACATCATGATGACCCGCAGGCCATCCTGGCCGCCCGCGGCCGCGCGCTTCAGGCCGCGCTCGGCCAGCATCGCCACGACCTTCTCGGCCTGCCTGACGGTGCGGACGAAGGGCACCATGATCTCGACGTTGGTCAGACCCATGTCGTTGCGCACGCGCTTGAGCGCCTCGCATTCCATCGCGAACGCGTCCTGGAACTCGCCCGAGATGTAGCGCGACGCGCCACGGAAGCCCAGCATCGGGTTCTCTTCGTCCGGCTCGTAGCGCGAGCCGCCGATCAGCTTGCGGTACTCGTTGCTCTTGAAGTCGGACAGACGCACGATCACCGGCTGCGGCCAGAACGCGGCCGCGATGGTCGCGATGCCCTCGGCCAGCTTGTCGACGTAGAAGGCGCGCGGCGACGCATGGCCGCGGGCCACCGACTCGACCGCCTTCTTCAGGTCGTTGTCGATGTTCGGATAGTCCAGGATCGCCTTCGGGTGGACGCCGATGTTGTTGTTGATGATGAACTCGAGGCGCGCCAGGCCGACGCCGCTGTTGGGCATCTGCGCGAAGTTGAAGGCCAGCTGCGGATTGCCGACGTTCATCATGATCTTCACCGGGCTGTAGGGCATCTCGCCGCGGTGCACCTCGCTGACCTCGGTCTCGAGCAGGCCGTCGTAGATGAAGCCGGTATCGCCCTCGGAGCAGGCCACGGTCACCAGCTGGCCGTCCTTGAGCTTGTCGGTCGCATCGCCGCAGCCGACCACCGCCGGGATGCCCAGCTCGCGCGCGATGATGGCCGCGTGGCAGGTGCGGCCGCCGCGGTTGGTGACGATGGCGCTGGCGCGCTTCATGACCGGTTCCCAGTTCGGGTCGGTCATGTCGGTGACCAGCACGTCGCCGGGCTGCACTCGCTCCATCTCGGCCACGCTGTCGACCAGCCGCACCGGGCCGGTGCCGATCTTCTGGCCGATCGCGCGGCCCTCCGCCAGCACCGTGCCCTGGCCCTTGAGCTTGAAGCGCTGCTCGACCTGGCCTTCGGCCTGGCTCTTCACCGTCTCCGGGCGCGCCTGCAGGATGTAGAGCTTGCCGTCGTTGCCGTCCTTGCCCCACTCGATGTCCATCGGGCGGCCGTAGTGCTGCTCGATGATCAGCGCGTACCTGGCCAGTTCGATGACGTCGTCGTCATTGAGCGAGTAGCGGTTGCGCTGCTCGACCTCGACCTCCACCGTCTTGACCAGCTTGCCGCTGGCCGCCTTCTCTTCCGGGGTCGAGAAGGTCATCTGGATCAGCTTGGAGCCGAGGTTGCGGCGGATCAGCGCGAACTTGCCGCGCTGCAGCGCCGGCTTGTGGACGTAGAACTCGTCGGGGTTGACCGCGCCCTGCACCACCGTCTCGCCCAGGCCGTAGCTGGAGGTGATGAAGACGACGTCCTTGAAGCCGGACTCGGTGTCGATGGTGAACATGACGCCGGCGGCGCCCAGGTCGGAGCGCACCATGCGCTGCACGCCCGCCGACAGCGCCACGTCCGCGTGGGCGAAGCCCTTGTGCACGCGGTAGCTGATCGCGCGGTCGTTGTAGAGCGACGCGAAGACTTCCTTCATCTTGTGCAGCACGTCCTCGATGCCGACGACGTTCAGGAAGGTCTCCTGCTGGCCGGCGAAGGAGGCGTCGGGCAGGTCCTCGGCGGTGGCGGACGAGCGCACGGCGAAGGACGCGTCCGGGTTGCCGGCGGTCAGGCGCTCGAATTCGGCGCGGATGGCCGCTTCCAGGTCGGCCGGGAAAGGCTGGGCCTCGACCCAGCCGCGGATCTCGGCGCCGGCGGCGGCCAGGGCGCGCACGTCGTCGGTGTTCAGGTCGGCCAGGCGACGCTGGATGCGGGCATCCAGGCCCTCGTGCTTGAGGAAGTCGCGGAAGGCATGCGCGGTGGTCGCGAAGCCGCCGGGGACCCGCACGCCGGACTGGGCCAGCTGCGAGATCATTTCGCCGAGCGAGGCGTTCTTGCCGCCCACCGACTCGACGTCGGTCATCCTCAGTTTCTCGAAGGGTACGACCAGGGCGGTCGCCTCGAAGCGTGCATCAGACATGGGAAAACTCCGTGATGTTGAGAAACCGGGGCTCCCCGCGCGCTCCCGAGCGGGCCGGCGCGGCCGGCGGCTTCGAGGGAGACGGGCATGGCACGGCGCACGACAGGTCTTGTCGATTCTTGTGGGCGTCGCGGCGTGGCGTTCATGCGGTGGGCAGGGGCAAGTTGCGGGCGATTCTAGTGGGAGGCCGATCTATGATGTAAGCCCTCGTTCGGGGCCGGGCCGGTGAGATCCACCGGCGAAACTTCTCGCTTCGGCACGCGGCGTGCCCGCTTCCGCGAAGGCTCCCCGACCGGTTTCAAAGGCCTGACATGACCCAGCACACCGTCTACTTCGTCTCGGATGGCACCGGCATCACCGCCGAAACCTTCGGTAACTCCATCCTGGCGCAGTTCTCGGTCAAGGCCCGCCATGTGCGGCGCCCGTTCATCGACAGCGGCGAGAAGGCGCACCAGCTGGTGCAGGAGATCAACGAGACCGGCGAGCGCGAAGGCGTGCGGCCCATCGTCTTCGCCACGCTGGTGAACCGCGAGGTGCTCAACGTGGTGCGCCAGGAGTGCAAGGGCCTGGTGATGGACATGTTCGGGACCTTCATCGCGCCGCTGGAGGATGAATTCCGCATCAAGTCCAGCCACCGCGTCGGTCGTTTCTCCGACGTCGCCAAGAGCCAGGAGTACCACGACCGGATCGAGGCGATCAATTTCTCGCTGGCGCATGACGATGGCCAGTCCGCGCGCAACCTGGATTCGGCGGACGTGATCCTGGTCGGCGTGAGCCGCTGCGGCAAGACGCCCACCTCGCTGTACCTGGCGATGCAGCACGGCATCAAGGCGGCCAACTACCCGCTGATCCCCGAGGACTTCGAGCGCGGTCATCTGCCTTCGCTGCTGGTGCCCCACAAGAAGAAGTGTTTCGGCCTGACGATCGATCCGGAGCGCCTGGCGCAGGTGCGCAACGAGCGCCGCCCGGGCAGCAAGTACGCCGACCTGATGAACTGCCATTACGAGGTCCGGGAGGCGGAGACGATGATGAAGAAGGCCGGCATCAACTGGCTGTCGTCGACGCACAAGTCGATCGAGGAGATCGCGACGACGATCCTTCGCGACATCCGCCCGGACCGGCTGATGTATTGAGCCCGGCGACGACGGATGCCGGCTTCCGCGCTGGCCCTGGTCGTCGCGGCGGCGCTGATCCACGCGCTGTGGAACTTCGCCGCGAAGAAGGCGCAGGGCAACCATCACTTCGCCTGCATGACGGCGCTTGGCGTCAGCCTGCTGTGGCTGCCGGCCGTCTTCGTGGTCGGGCTCGACGAGCTGCCCGGCTGGGGCTGGCGGGCGTGGATCGCCACGGCCGCGAGCGCCGTCGTTCACCTGGCCTACTTCAACGCGTTGCTCGCCGGTTATCGCGCGGCGGACATGACGGTGGTCTATCCGGTCGCGCGCGGCAGCGGACCGCTGCTGTCCTCGCTCGTGGCCGTGCTGCTGCTGGGCGAGCACCTGGGGCTGGGTGGCGCGCTGGGCCTGGCGGGCGTGGTCGGCGGCATCCTGCTGATGGCGGCGGGGCCCGCCTTCTTCGCCAAGGACGCGGCGAGCGCCGATCCTGAGCGACAGCGCAGACGCAAGTTGGGCATCGCGTGGGGCGCGCTGACCGGCGCGACCATCGCCGCCTACAGCGTCATCGACGGCTACGCGGTGAAGGTCCTGGCGCTGTCGCCCATCCTTTACGACTACTTCTGCAACCTGCTGCGGGTGCCGGTCAGCCTGCCGGCGGTGCTGCGCGATCGAGCGGCATTCCTGCCGGCGCTGCGCCGGCAGTGGAAGCATGCGCTGGTGGTGGCCATCGGCTCACCGGCGGCCTACATCCTGGTGCTCTACGCGATGAAGCTGGCGCCGCTGTCGCGCGTGGCGCCGGCGCGGGAGCTGTCGATGCTGTTCGCCGCGCTGATCGGCGGGCAACTGCTCGGCGAAGGCGAACGTGGCTGGCGCATCGCCGGGGCGGCGCTCATCGCGCTCGGCGTGGCGGCGCTGGCGGTGGCGCGTTGACCACCCTCCAGCCCTCGCCTCGCGCGGACCTTCAGCCCAGTCGGCGCCTGGCGGATTCGTAGAGACAGATCGACGCCGCGCTCGCGACGTTCAGCGACTCCTCGCCGCCGGGCTGTGGGATGCCGACGCGCAGGGCGCAGCGCCGCATCAACGCCTCGCCGACGCCCTGCCCTTCGTGGCCCATGACCCAGGCGCAGGGGCTCGGCAGGTCGGCCTGATGCAGCAGCGCATCGGCGTGCGAGCTGGTGGCCAGCAACGGCACCTTCAGCGCGTCGAGGTCCTCGACAGCCAGCCCCTCGATCAGCTTCAGCCCGAAATGCGCGCCCATGCCCGCGCGCAGCACCTTGGGCGACCACAGCGCCGCCGTGCCCTTCAGCGCGAGCACCTGCCGGAAGCCGAGCGCCGCCGCGCTGCGCAGGATGGTGCCGACGTTGCCCGCGTCCTGCAGCCGGTCCAGCACGACGGAGTCCGCCCCGGCATCGATGCGCGGCTGCGTCGGCAGCGCCAGCTCGAAGCCGATCTGCGCCGGCGACTCCAGCCCCGACACCGTCTTGAACAGCGCCGGCGAGACGACCAGCACCTTCGGCGCCGCGTCGGCCAGCGCGCGCAGCGCCTCGT
>NZ_VOSR01000662.1:0-2340 GCF_007997345.1 Mitsuaria sp. TWR114 | reverse complement strand
GGGGCCTTTCCGCTCAATCGCCTCCTCACGCTCGGCATTCGCTTCAAGGGGCCCCGGCGCCTCCCGCTTCGAGGCAGTCAGCGGTTCGTCGTGAGGGCGGGGGGAGGGGGCGGTGGCTGTCGCGGTGGCGGCGGTGCGGTCGGGCGGCGGTGCAGTCATGCACCGCAGCCTACCAAGACCACGAACGCTTCGCCGTGCGCCAAACCACCTTCGCCCGATCCAGGCGACATGGGCCGCGCCCGGCGGCGCGAGCGCGGCCCGTGGGCTCAGAACTCCTTCGTCAGGCTGACGTAGACGGTGCGGCGCTGGCCGTACTGCGGCGCGCCGACGCCGATGCCGGAGCCATCACGCAACTGGTAGACCTTGTCGAACAGGTTCACCACCGACAGCCGCGCCTCCACCGGACCGCCACCGCCCAGGTCCAGGCGCTTGCTGAGGTCGGCATTGACCGTGGTGTAGGACGGCAGGTGCGTGGTGTTGGCGAAACCGTTGCGCAGGCCCGACCCGAACAACGCGCTGGCGCCAACCGCATAACCGTCGCCGACCCGCACATTGACCCCGGCCGAAGCGCTCAGCTTCTGCTCGTGGTCCAGGTGCACCCAGTTGCTGGCGATGAAGTCGAGCTCGTCCTGCTCGAAGTTGAACTGGCCCGTCTCGACCTGCTTCGCCCGCGCGTGCGTGGTGCCCAGGTTGGCGTAGGCGGACCAGTCCTTCTCCTTGTAGTTCGCCGTCAGGTCCACGCCGTAGATGCGGCCATGCGCGTAGTTGAAGGCGGAATAGATCAGCGCGTTGCCGAACTGGCCCTCGTCCTGCAGGTGCTGCACGGCGCGGTAGTAGCCGTCCACGCCGAGGGTGAGCTTGGGCGTGACCTGCCAGACCGCGCCGGCATCGTAGTAGTTCGAGCGCTCGGAGCGCACCGCGGTGTTGGCGTCCGACGGCAGCGCGTTGGTCGTGCCGGCGAAGGCGCTGACCGAGGTGGTGTCGATCTTCTCCGTCGGCGGCGGCGTGAAGTAGCGCGCGTAGCCGGCATGCAGGCGCAGCGCGGGCGTGGCGTCCCAGACCAGGCCCACGCGCGGGCTCAACTGGTGTTCCTTGGTGACGGTGTCGACCTGGTCGTAGCGCGCGCCGTAGTTCAGCGTCAGCGTGCGGTCCAGCTTCCATTCGTCCTGCAGGTAGGCGCCCCAGAGGTGACCGCCCAGGCGGCCGCTGTCGGCGATGCTGATCGGCGTGGCGCTGGTGGCGTTGCCGTTGTCGTCGGCGGGGAAGACCAGCGCGTCGTTGCGCGTGCTGGCGTGCTCGCGCTGGGCGAAGAGGCCGCTGCGCAGCGTGTGCGCGCTGTCCAGGCGCCAGCTCATGTCGGCCTGCACGCCGTTGGCCTCGTTGCGGCGCAGGATGTCCGCCGCGACGCCCAGGTACTGCAGGTCGCCGACGGCGTCTGGCGAGTAATGCACGTCGGTGTAGCGGTGGAAGAGCGAGACCTGGTAGTCGACCGTGTCGCCGATCGCGGCCTGGTAGCTCACGACGGCGAAGCGGTTGCGCTCGCGCTGGTGCGCGTCGAGCGTGCTCGAGTCCTTGTCCGGCGTGCCGTCCAGCGCGAACGCGGTCGACTGTCCCGGCGAGTTGGGGATCTGGAACCGGTTGTTGGTGACGCCGGCCATGGCGGTGATGCGGCTGTCGTCGCCCAGCAGGTAGGACACGAGGCCGAAGGCCTTGCCTTGGTGCGTGCGGTCGTGGAGCGCGTCGCGCGAGGCCGTCGGGTTCTCGATGCCCAGGTCGTTGCCGAGGAAGGAGCCGCTGAACTCGTAGCTGAGGCGGCCCTGCGTGCCGTGGACCGAGAGGTCGAGCTCGCGCGAGCGCTGCGTGCCCAGCGTGATGCCGGCGCTGCCGGCGAAGGGCTTGTCGTCGTCGCCGACGCCCTGGGTGGTGATGTCGACGATGCCGGCGGTCCGGTAGCCGTATTGCGCCGGCAAGGCGCCGGTGAGCAGGCTGATGCGGTCGGCGAAGCGGGTCTCCAGCGTCTGGCCGAAGCCGCTGATCGCCTCCGGAATGACGACGCCGTTGATGCGGTACTGCAGGTTGGCATGGTCGCCGCGCACGTGCAGGCCGCCATAAGAGTCCTGCACCACGCCCGGGGCCTGCAGCAGAACCTGGTTCAGCGGCGTGTCGTCGCCTTGCGGGAGGCGGCCGATGTCGGCCTTGCTGAACTTGTAGATCGTGCTGCCGGTGTCGGGCGACAGGCCGTTGCGCGCGGCATCCAGGCGACTGCGCGCGCCCTGGACCTGGACCGTGGGCAGCGCCTGGCCGGCGGCGGGCGTCGCGTCGGCGCTGGCGGGCGAGGAG
>NZ_VOSR01000661.1:0-3863 GCF_007997345.1 Mitsuaria sp. TWR114 | reverse complement strand
ATGGCGGTGGTCGGCCTGCAGCAGGTCTGGGTCGACGCCAACTTCAAGGAAAGCCAGCTGGCCAAGCTGCGCATCGGCCAGAAGGCGACGCTGGAGGCGGACGTCTACGGCAAGAAGACCGAGTACCACGGCACGGTCCAGGGCCTGGGCGCCGGCACGGGCGCGGCCTTCGCGCTGCTGCCGGCGCAGAACGCCACCGGCAACTGGATCAAGGTGGTGCAGCGCGTGCCGGTGCGCATCGCGCTGGATCCGAAGGAAGTGCAGGAGCACCCGCTGCGTGTGGGCCTGTCGATGGACGTGCAGGTCGACGTCCGTGAGCAGGGCGGCCAGATGCTGGCCGCCGCGACCGGCGCCAGCGCGCCGCGGCTGCAGACGACGATCTTCGACGCGCAGGAGAAGGCCGCCGACGAGCAGGTGAACCGCATCATCGCGGCCAACCTCGGCAAGGCGGCCGCCGCCAGGACCTCGACCTCGTCCTCGATCACCACGCGCGTGCAATGAGCAATTCCACTTCCATGGATGCGGCACCGGCGCCCGCGCCGTCGGCCGCACCGGTCGCGCCGGCCGCCCCGCCGCCGTTGACCGGCACGGCCCTGGTGCTGGGCACGATCTCGCTGTCGCTGGCGACCTTCATGAATGTGCTGGACTCGTCCATCGCGAACGTGTCGCTGCCGGCCATCGCGGGCGATCTCGGCGTGAGCCCGGTGCAGGGCACCTGGGTGATCACGAGCTTCGGCGTGGCCAACGCGATCTCGGTGCCGCTGACCGGCTGGCTGACCCAGCGCTTCGGCGCGGTGCGGCTGTTCACGATGAGCGTGCTGCTGTTCGTGCTGGCGTCCTGGCTGTGCGGCTTCGCCCATTCGCTGGAGATGCTGGTGGCGGCGCGGGTGTTCCAGGGGCTGGTGGCCGGGCCGATGATCCCGCTGTCGCAGACGCTGCTGCTGGCGAGTTATCCCAAGCACAAGGCGGGCACGGCGCTGGCGCTGTGGGGGATGACGACGCTGGTGGCGCCGGTGGTGGGGCCGCTGCTGGGCGGCTGGATCACCGACAACGTCACCTGGCCGTGGATCTTCTACATCAACGTCCCGGTCGGCCTGTTCGCGGCCGGCCTGACCTGGAGCATCTACCGGACGCGCGAGACGCCGGTGAAGAAGCTGCCGATCGACACCATCGGGCTGGCCCTGCTGGTGCTGTGGGTCGGCTCGCTGCAGGTGATGCTCGACAAGGGCAAGGAGCTCGACTGGTTCGCGTCGAACCAGATCGTCGCGCTGGCCGTGATCGCGGTCGTGGGTCTGGCGGTGTTCATCGTCTGGGAGCTGACCGACGACCATCCGGTGGTGGACCTGCGGCTCTTCGCGCGGCGCAACTTCCTGTTCGGCGCCTCGGTGCTGTCGATCGCCTACGGCCTGTTCTTCGGCAACGTCGTGCTGCTGCCGCTGTGGCTGCAGCAGCACATGGGCTACACCGCCACGGCCGCGGGCTTCGCGCTGGCGCCGGTGGGCGTGCTGGCGATCCTGCTGTCGCCGGTGGTGGGGCGCAAGGTGTCGACGTGGGACCCGCGCGCGATGGCGAGCTTCGCGTTCGTCGTGTTCGCGATCGTGCTGTTCATGCGCTCCAAGTTCACGACCGACACCGACCTGGCCGCCATCATGGTGCCCACCATCCTGCAGGGCGGGGCGCTGGCCTTCTTCTTCATCCCGCTGACGACGCTGACGCTGTCAGGTATCACGCCGGAGCGGATCGCCGCGGCGGCGGGCCTGTCCAACTTCGTCCGGATCACGGCGGGGGCGATGGGGACGTCGATCTCCACGACCCTGTGGGAGAACCGCGCGACGCTGCATCACCATCACCTGGCGGAGCGCCTGGCGCTGGGCGACGTGCCGGAGACGCAGGCGATCGAGACCTTGCAGCGCCAGGGCTTCAGCCATGACCAGGCGCTGGCCTACCTGAACCGGCTGGTCGACCAGCAGGCCTTCACCCGGGCGGCGGACGACATCTTCCTGGCCTCGGCGATCCTGTTCCTGGTGCTGATCGCCTTCGTCTGGCTGACCAAGCGCCCGCCGAAAATGGGCGCGCCGGTGGACGCGGGCGGGGCGCACTGAGCGCCAGCGGCCTCACGCCCACCAGCGAACTTCAGTGGTGGCTCACGCCTTCGACGACGCCAGGTCCAGGCAGTAGGCGATGAGCTCGTCGAGCTCGCTGGACTTGTCGAAGACCCGGTCGGCGCCGAGCTGCTCGCAGCGCTGGCGCATGTCGACGGTGGCGTAGTTGGTCAGCACGATCAGCTTGGCCTCGGGCTGCAGCAGCCGGGCCTTGGGCAGCAGCGACATGCCCGAGCCCCGCTTGAGGAACAGGTCGATGATCAGCAGGTCGCAGGGGACCGCCTCGTCATGCAGCCAGCGCAGCGCGGCGGCCTCGTCCTCGGCCTGGCCGACGACGGCCAGGTCCAGCATCTCCTGCAGCGTCGCCACGAGGTTCTCGCGGATGAGCGGGCTGTCCTCGACCAGGAAACAGTTCAGCGTGCCGGGCGTCGGATCGATGACGGGAACGGTGGACATGGGCGTGGGCATATGGGAGGCGCCCATTATCACGATCCCGGCCTCCGCTTCGACACGGGCGCCAGCCGGGCGTTGCATTCGGACAGCGCGCGCAGGCTTTCATCGTCCGGATCCTCGCCCAGGTCGATCAGCGGCACGATCGCCGCCAGCGGCGCCACGGCCACGCCCAGCACCGCCGCCGGCACCAGCTTGCGCAGCAGCGGGGCCTTCTGAAGGCTGAGCCGCGGATCGCCCAATGTCCCCTGGATGTTCAAGGGCGTGCGCAGCGTCAGCGGGCTCTTGTCCTTGGGATCGACCTTGGCGACCAGGTTCAGCCGCTCGGTGGCCAGCGACATGTCGCCGTCGACCAGCACCACCGAATCCTTGGTGTCCACCACCATCGGCCGCGGCGTCACCATCCCGTCCTTGACCCGCAGATCGGCGACGCCGCAGTTCACCTGCAGGGCGTCGTCACCGCGCACCAGCAGGCCCAGGCCCTGCGCGATGTCGATACCGGCAGCCTCGACGATCAAGTGCGACACCGTGCCATCGGTCCAGTACAGCACCATGCGGCCGTCGGCGCTGGCCAGCAGCTCCGCCGTCGAGCGCCCGACGCCATCCAGCGCGATGCGTCCGCCCATCACGCCGGTCACCCAGCGCTGTCCGTTCTTGCGCTCCAGGTTCAGCCACTGCTCCAGATGCACGCCGCTGACACGCAACCGCGCCTGCCACCGGGCCTTGGGCTCGCGGCCGTCCAGGCGCATCAGGCCGGCGACCTGGCCGCGCGCCACGCGGGCGTCGATGTCGCGCAGCTCCAGCACGCCGTCCTTCAGCACGATGCGGGCGTTCAGCGGCTCGGCCGCCTGCAGCAGGGCCGAGCCGGACTCGAAGCGCGCGAGCTTCACGTTCACGTTGGCGTTCATCGCGCGCAGCGAGGGCAGGTCGAACTGCTTGTCCGGAAGCACGCGCGACGTGGCCTTCTTCGCCCGTGGGGCGCCCGGCTCGGCCGGCACGCCGACGGCCGGGCCCAGGTCGGCCAGCCAGAGCTCGCGGCCGCGCAGCTCGCCGGTCAGCGTGGGCACGGCGTTCTCGGGCTTGTCGTACTGGAACTCGCCGCTGAGCTGGCTCTTGCCGATCGTGGCCTGCCGCACCGCGGTGGTCCAGCGCGTGCCCTCGCGGGTGAGCCGCCCGCGCATCGAGAAGGCCGGCGTGGTCGGCAGCGTGACGCCCAGCGGCTCGCCGACCGCGGCCAGCGACGGGCCGCTGAGGGTGTAGTCGCCCGCCAGCCCCTGGCTGACGAGCAGGTCGCGCACCTCGCCGTCGAAG
>NZ_VOSR01000660.1:0-4429 GCF_007997345.1 Mitsuaria sp. TWR114 | reverse complement strand
TGACGGCCGCCATCGGTCCGGCGGTGCCGCCGCCGACGACGACCACGTCGTATTCATGTTCGAAGGTCTGCATTCAGCGCTCCTGGCGGTGACGGTCGACGCGCAGCCGGTACTGGAAGGCGTCGGCCCGGAAGTGGAGGTATTCGAAGTCGATCGGGCGGCCCTGCGCGTCGTGGGTGAGCCGCTCGATGCGCAGCACCGGCGCGCCTTCGCTCATGCCGAGCGCCTCGGCCAGCTCGGCGTCGGCGAGCGTCGCGTCGATCTTCATGTCGGCGTGGCCCAGCGGCAGCCCGCATTCGTTCTCGAGGATCAGGAAGATGTCGCGGGTGACCAGGTCGGCCTGGGCAAGCTTGCGACCGATCGCGGCCGGCACGTAGGTGAGCTCCAGCGACACCGGCGCACGGTCGAGCAGCCGCACGCGCCGGATCTCGGCCACCGGCGCGCCGTCCTCCAGGCCGAGGCGCCGGGCGACCTCGCGCTCGGCCGCGATGAAGCGCAGCCCGCGCAGCTGGTTGAGCACCTCATGGCCCTGGGCCGACATGGACTCGGCGAAGCCCATCAGGCTGCTGACGTTCTGGAAGGCCTTGGGCCGGGAGACGAAGCTGCCCTTGCCCTGCAGCGTGTAGATCAGCCCTTCGCGCTGCAGCGCGCCCAGCGCCTGGCGCAGCGTGATGCGGCTGACGCCGAAGGCGGCGCCGAGTTCGCTCTCGGACGGCAGCTGGGACAGCGGCGCGTAGGTGCCGTCCAGGATCCGGGCGCGCAGGGTGTTCTTGACCTGCGCATGCAGGGGCGCGCTGGGCAGCGCGATGAGTTCGGCCGTGTTCGGTTTCATCCAGGTCCAACCTGTCATGACGAGTTGGCGCGAAGCGTAGGCAGGCGGACCGGTGGCGCGAAGCAAGATTCCCGCATATCGATATCGGGTGGCGCGAGCAGGCGCAGGCCGCGGTGCATGGGCGCGTGTCGTCGGGCGCGAGCGTCACGCCCATCGATGGGCAAGCACGAAATCGGCATGTGGCTGGCGGGATTTCGCATTTGCCGGGGCGGGAGGCCGGCCAACATAGTCGCGCCCTGTCCTGTCACCACGCCTTGAATCACCGATGCACCCGTTGAGCGCGAAGGGCCGCGGCCCGGCCCCTGCGCATGCGCCGCACCAGGAAGAGATCCACCGCCCGTCCCGCGCCGTCGCATGGCTGCTGGGACTCGCGAGCCTGGCCGCCCACGGCCAGGAAGCGCCCGGCACGGTGCTGGCGTCGGACGACTTCCGCCACGGCACCGGCGCCTGGCGCATCGAGCGGCAGGCGCCCGACAGCCTCGTGCGCGCCGAGGACGGCGTGCTGGATCTGCAGGCGAGCGCGGGACTGACGCTCTGGTATCGGCAGCCCTTCAGCGGCGATTACGAAATCCAGCTCACCGCGACGCCGCTCAAGGCGTCGTTCCCGGGCCTGCCGGACCGGGTGTCCGACCTCAACCTGTTCTGGAACGCCACCACCGCCGAGGGCGGCGATCCCGGCGCGCGGCAGGCCGACGGCGCGCTCGCCAGCTACGACGCGCTGCGCCTCTACTACCTCGGCTTCGGCGCCAACGGCAACCGCAGCACCCGGCTGCGCCGCTATGACGGCACCGCCGCCAGACCGCAGGTCGCCGGGTATGCGGACCCGTCGCTGGCCACCGCCGACGACCGCCTCGGCGCGCCGCCCGCGTTCGCGCGCTTGAAGGACGGCGAGGCGGTGCGTCTGCGCATCCAGTCGCGCGCGTCGCCGGGCCAGGCGGCCGAGCTCCGTGTTCTCGCCGATGAGCAACTGGTGTTCGCGTGGACGGATCCCGCGCCGTACCGCCACGGCTGGCTCGCGCTGCGCACGACGGCCAGCCATCTGCGGATCAAGGACTTCCGCGTCCTGCGGCTCTGAACAGTCCTCCCGCCCGCGCCGTCGCGACGCCGCTTCCACGAATCCTTCGCGCCGTCGTGACAACGTTGTCGCCCCTCGTCTCATTCATCTCTTTCGTCTCTTTCCACAACAAGAACCCAGGTCCCTCATGTCGATTCCCGTCCCGTCCCTTTCGCGTCCTCCGCTCGTCGCGGCCCTGTGCGCCGCCGGCCTCCTGCTGGGCGCCCATGCGGCACAGGCCGCCGCGTCCAGCGACAACGTCAACACCAACGCCACTGCCGGTGCGAATGCCAGCGCCAAGCTGAACACCACCGTCAACGACAGCAACACCGCCAGAGCCACGTCCAACGTCACCGAACTCGACGCGGTGCAGGTCACCGGCCGCGCGAAGAAGGAGCAGCATCCGCAGCGCCCGGCGTCGGCCGTCTCGCGCGTGCGCGGCGAATCACTGGCCGAGCTGCATGTCGAGGACATCCAGGACCTGCAGTACGTGGTGCCGGGCCTCTACATCCAGAGCACCGATTCGAACGACACGCAGCTCACCATCCGCGGCGTGGGCGACGGCGGCGGGCAGACCAGCGGCGACCAGAACATCGGCATGCCTAGCAGCGTCGCCACCTATGTCGACAACGTCTACTTCCCGCGGCCGGGCATCATCCGCTCGCTGACCGACATCGACTACGTCGACGTGTTCAAGGGCCCGAGCGGCAGCGTGTTCGGCCAGAACGCGACCGGCGGCGCGATCGACATCCACACCAAGGGCCCGTCCTTCCAGCGCGAAGGCGCGGTCAGCGTCTCGTATGCGGAGCGGAACACGTCCAAGCTGACGGCGGCCTTGTCGGGGCCGCTCAGCGATACCGCCGCCTACCGCGTCACGGCGCTGTACGCGCACAGCGACGGCGCGGTGAAGAACCTCGCCGACGGCGGCCACCTCAACGGCTACGAGCGCAAGGGCCTGCGCGCGCAGGTGCTGCTGCGGCCCAGCGCCAGCTTCGAGCTGAAGCTGACCGCGGACTACGGCGCCGAATCGGCCACGCCAGCCCGCGTTTACAAGTCGGTGGCGGACAGCTTCCCGGCCACGGCGCGCAAGATCGGCGCGAGCTACGTGGCCGGCGGCCGCGAGACCATCGTCGACGACGTCACGACCACCGCCGCCGAGCAGGGCGGCGTGTCCGCCGAGGCCAACTGGAAGCTGGACGGCGGCTACAAGTTCCGCTCGGTCACGGCCTGGCGCCATTACCGCTATGTCCCGCAGTTCGCCGACGAGCTCAGCGTGCGCATCTACGCCAACAGCGGCACGGCGGTGGACGACTCGACCTTCACCCAGGACCTGCGACTGGAGTCGCCGCGCGGCGAGTTCTTCGACTACGTCGCGGGCCTGAGCTACTTCCGCGACAACCAGGACACCGAGGCCCACACCCGCTACGCCAGCACGGACATCGTCAACACCTACGCGGGCAACGGCTTCAAGGGCCTGGACATCGTCCGCAACGGGCACCTGGAAGACGAGATGAGCTCGGCCTACGGCCGCGGCACCTTCCACCTGAGCGACCGGCTGGACCTGCAGCTCGGCGCGCGCGCCACCTACAACGATCGCGACGCGAGCTTCGTCCGGCTCAACCGCGCCGCCTTCGATTCGGGCGACCTGCGCGTCCACAAGGTGCTGCCGTCCGCATCGGCCAGCCTGAAGCTCCAGATCAACGACGACTGGAGCAGCTACCTGTCCTACGGCTACGGCCGCAAGGCCGGCGGGATCAATGTGTCCGCGGGCGCGGCCAAGAAGGCCGGGCTCGACACGCTGCTGCTCAAGCCCGAGACCACGCGCAACGTGGAGATCGGCGTGATCGGCGCGCTGGTGCCGGACCGGCTGACGCTGCAGGCCGACGTGTTCCGCACGCAGGTGAGCGATTTCCAGACGCAGGCCTACGACGACGCCAACGCCACCAGCTACCTGATGAACGCCGGCGACTACCGCAGCCAGGGCGTGGAAGTGGCGCTGCGGGCGCAGCCGCTGGAGCGGCTGGACCTGGTGCTGAGCGGAATCGTCAACGATGCGCGCTACACGGATTACCGCCGCGCGCTGTGCCCGCCCGAGATCACCGCCACCTTCTGCGACCTCACCGGCCAACGCGTGTTCAACGCGCCCAAGCAGGTGCTCGCGCTGTCGGCCCGCTACAACTGGTCGCAGGGCGACTTCAAGCCCTACGCCTCCGCGCGCTACACCTACCGCGGCTGGACCTACGGCTCGGTCGACAACGCCGCGTCCGCGCGCGTGCCGGGCTATGGCCTGGCCGCCTTCACGCTCGGCGTGAAACGCCCCGGCGCCAACGGCGACTGGGACGCGCGCTCTGGATCACGAACGCCTTCAACAAGCTGTACTACACCCGGCTCAATGGCGGCAGCACGGTGATCGGTTACGTCGGCGATCCGCGCACCGTCGGCGTCACTCTCGGCTACGCCTTCCGCTGAGCCATGCCGATCAGCCGACGCCACCTGCTGCGGGGTCCTGCCCTGCTGGCGCTGTCCAGCGCCGCCGCGGCCGC
>NZ_VOSR01000066.1:0-4556 GCF_007997345.1 Mitsuaria sp. TWR114 | reverse complement strand
ATGTTGGTCTGGAAGGCCAGGCCGTCGATGACGCCGATGATGTCGGCGATGCGGCCGGAAGCGCGGTGGATCTCCTCCATCGTCGACACGACGCGGGTGACCGCGCTGCCGCCGGCATCGGCGACCCGCATCGCCTGGTCGGAGAGCTCGCGGGCCTGCTGCGCGGCCTCGGCGGTATGACGCACCGTGGCCGCGAGCTGCTGCACCGAAGCGGCGGTTTCCTGCAGGCTGGCGGCCGCCTGCTCGGTGCGGCCCGAGAGGTCGGTGTTGCCCGCGGCGATCTGCGTCGAGGCGCTGCCGATGTGCTGCGCCGCTTCCCGCACGCGCGCCATCGCCGCGTTCAGGCGCTGCAGCGAGTCCTTGATCTTGAGTCCCGCCGGCGTGCTCGCCTTCACATGCGCGACGTCGAGCGCGAGACGGTCGTCGCGGCTGCCCAGCGCGCGGACCAGGTCATGCAGCTCCAGCCCTTCCTTGGTGTTGCGCCGCATGTGCGCGGCCATCACCAGCTCGATGCCGGTCTGCGCGACGACGTAGGCCGCATGCAGCACGATGCGGCCGAAGTCGGGTTCGCTCAGGCAGTAGGTGCCGAAACCGGCGGCGAGCAGGCGGTCGAAGAGCAGGTGGTGGACGGCAAAGAGCGCCGCCCCCAGCACCAGCACTTTCCAGTCGCGGTACATCAGCAGGTAGGCCAGCGTGACGAAGACGCCGAAGTGCAGCTCGACCATGCCGCCGCCGAGGTGGATGTGCAGCATCACCATCAGCGCCTGCGCGGTGGTGAGCGTCATGCGCGTGGCGGTGGCGCCCGGTGCCGCCGCGTAGGCCAGCCCGGCCGCGGCCAGCAGCGCGGTGCCGATGCCCGTCGCCAGTCCGAACTGCGCATAGCGCCAGCCCAGCCCCAGCGCGAGCAGCCAGCTGACCGCCAGGATCAGCAGCATCGCGCGATCGCAGGCGGCGTAGATCTTGCGGAAACCGGTCAGTCCGGAAGGATGTCCCATCGTTGCTCTCCCTCGAAGCGTGGCGGCGGCTTCTATCGAGGTGACGACCGTTCTGACCACGCGGGGCGCATGTTCGTTTCAGGATGTGTCGGCCGGCTTGGTGAAAACGCCAAGGCGCAACAGGTCCCGCGCGACGGAATTCACGACGGGCCGGCGTCCGTGCCTGCTCGCGCGCGGGGCCCGGCGATCGCGAACACCTGATCGCGCAGCCAGCGCTGCGCCGCGTGGCCGTGGTTGCGCTCGTGCCAGACCATGGCGATGTCGAAGCCGTCGATCGGCAGCGGCGGCGGCAGCACCTGCAGGCCGGCGGCCTGACCCTTGACCAGGCGCTCGGGCACCAGGGCGATCAGGTCGGAGCGGCCGACGATGTCGGGTACGAACAGGAAGGACGCCGCCGAGAGCACGACCTGGCGCGTCAGCCCGAGGCCCGCGAGCGCCTGGTCCACCGGCGTGCTGAAGGCGCCACCGGCCGGCGAGACGACCACCTGCTCCAGTTTGGAGAAGGCCTTGGCCGTGAGCCGGCCGCTGACGGCGGGATGGCCGCGCCGCGCGATGAGCACGTAGCGCTCATGGAAGAGCGGGCGCAGCCGCAGGCTGTCCGCGGCCTCGGTCGGCTGCATCAGGCCCAGGTCGACATCGCCGCGCGCCATCTGGGCGGCATGCTGGTGCGGGTCCAGGTGCCGGACGGCGATGCGCACGCCCGGCGCTTCCCTTCGCAGCCGCAACACCAGCGGACGCAGGACCGAGGCCTGCAGGTAGTCCGAGGCGGCGATGGTCACCGTCAGTTCGGCGCTGCCCGGCTCGAAGTGCAGGTGCGAGCTCGCGACCCCGCGCACCTGGTCCAGCGCCTGGCGCAGCGGCTCGAACAGCGACAAGGCCTTCGCGGTGGGCGTCATGCCGCGCTGCGCCGGGAGCAGCAGCGGGTCCTCGAAGACATCGCGCAGCCGGCTGAGCTGCGCGCTGACCGCGGGCTGGCTGAGGCCCAGCCGGGCGGCGGCCTTGGTGACATTACGCTCGGTCAGCAGTGCCTCGAGCGTCACGAGCAGGTTGAGGTCGAGCCGGCTGGTATCCATGCTTTGGATAGTAGGGCAGAGAAGACGTGATTTCACGGATGGGGCCGCGCTCGTCAGACTGACGCTCATTCCCGATCTTCTGGAGTCCGACATGACCACTACGCCCAACAGAGACCATCCCGTCGCCACCGGCGCTGCGGCAGCCGCCGCTTCCGCTTCCACCGCCGCCTCCGCCGCAGGTCGCAAGACCGTGCTGATCGTCCACGCGCATCCCGAGCCGACCTCGCTGACACGCACGCTGGTGGGCGTCGCGGCGGAAACGCTGGGCTCGGCCGGGCATGCCGTGCTGCAGTCCGATCTCTACGCGATGGGCTGGCGGGCCGTCTACGGCGAGGCCGACTTCCCCGTGCGCGCCGACGCGACGCGCTTGAATTTCGTGCGCGAATCCGGCCATGCCTTCGAGCACGGCCATCAGCCGGCCGATGTCGTCGAGGAACAGCGCAAGCTGCTGGCCGCCGACCTGGTGATCCTGCAGTTCCCGCTGTGGTGGTTCGGCATGCCGGCCATCATGAAGGGCTGGATCGACCGCGTCTGGGCCTACGGCCTGGCCTATGGCCGCCACGGGCAGGGCAACCGCTTCCGTTACGGCGAAGGCGGCCTCGCGGGCCGGCGTGCGATGGTTTCGGTGACGACCGGCGGGCCGGCGGCGGACTACTCGCCGCGCGGCATCAACGGTCCGATCGATCAACTGCTGTTCCCGATCACCCACGGCACGCTGTTCTATCCCGGCATGTCGGTGCTGAAGACGCATGCGGTGCACGGCGTGGGCCGGATGACGCCGGAGGATGTCGAGGCGGCGAAGGCGGCGTGGCGCTTGCGGCTGGCGGGCGTCTTCGACGAAGCGCCAATCGCCTTCCGGCCGCAGAACGGCGGCGACTACCCGGATGGGCATCAGCTGCGCGATGACGTGGCGCCGGGACGCGTGGGCTTCGAGGCCCACATTGCCGGCTGAGGCGAGCTCAGCCGATCAGCGGAGCGGGCGAGGCGATTGCGCGGAGCAGTCGCTGCAGATGCGGTGGCGTGGCCGGGTCGTTGAATCGCAGTGCGGTGCCGGATGGCAACAGGAAGAAGCCGAGTTGCTCGAAGGCGATGACGGAGGACGGCTCGCGCCGGTCGGTCATTCGGGAGCCGTCGATGACCGTCACGGCGCCCGCGCCGACGACGCGCAAGTCGTGGCCGGGACGGACGATCAGCGCGGTGTCCTCGTCGATGCCCACGCCGGTGCGGCGCGGGTCGAGCGAGACCAGTTGCAGCAGCCGCGCATGGCGCTTGCGCTGCGCGAAGTGCTGGTCGATCACGAGGGTCGGCATCAGTCCAAGCGCGGCGTGCAGCGGCTGCGAGGGGCCGGCGAACTGCTCATTGAGGTCGCCCACCGGCATGTGGGCGCCGAGCGCCGAGGCGCCCGCGCTGGTGCCGGCGATCGCGAGTTCGCCGGTGCGGTGGCGTTCTCGGATGAGCGCGTGCAGGGGGGTGTCGCCGATGACGTCGAGCAGGCGCTCCTGGTCGCCGCCCGTCATGAACAGAAGGTCGGCCGACCGCAAGGCCTGCAGCGCGTCGTCCGCGCCCGCGGCCTCGCGGTCGCGCGGATCGAGCCAGGCCGGCACGGCGCCCAGCGCCCGGAAGGCGGGCTCGTACTGGGACCAGAGCAGGTCGGGCTCGCCGCTGGCGGTGCTCAGCACGACAACCCGGAGCGGCCCGCCGCCCGCATGAGAGGCGGCGCAAGCCGCGACCAGCTCTCGCAGCACGATGCCGGGCGTCAGCCGGTCCTCGTTGCCGCCGATCAAGGCGAGCAGGGCGGGGGGGCTGGCGGTCGTGAGGGCGTTCATGGGTGGCGGAGACGGTGAGATTCGAACTCACGGAGGGCGCGAACCCTCGGCGGTTTTCAAGACCGCTGCCTTAAACCACTCGGCCACGTCTCCTTGGAGAAGGCGCGCATTGTATGCGTGCCGTCGGCCTTCGTTCAGTCCGCCCCCGGCTTCCTCGCCTGCGCGCAGGACACCTGGATGATCTCCAGCACCTGGCCGTCGGCCACGCGGGCCGCCGTCAGCTCGCCGCCCCACACGCAGCCGGTGTCCAGCGCCAGCAGGTCCGGCCGCTGCACCAGCCCCAGCGTGGACCAGTGCCCGAAGGCCACCGGCTCACCGGCCGTGCGCCGCTGCGGCACGTCGAACCAGGGCATGAAGCCTTCCGGCGCCGTGCCCAGGCCCTCCTTGGTCTTGAAGTCCAGGCGGCCCTTCGCATTGCAGAAGCGGATCCGCGTCAGCACGTTGATGATGAAACGCAGCCGCGGCGCGCCCGTCAGCTCGTCGCTCCAGCGGTCGGGCTCGTTGCCGTACATCTGCGGCAGGAAGTCCGCCAGCTCCGGGCCGCGCAGCAGCGCATGCACTTCCTCCGCCAGCGCCAGGACCTGCGCGGCGTCCCATTGCGGCACCACGCCCGCATGCACCATCAGCCAGCCCTGCGCCCGCGCCGCCAGCCGCTGCCGGCG
>NZ_VOSR01000659.1:0-3272 GCF_007997345.1 Mitsuaria sp. TWR114 | reverse complement strand
CGTGGTGGCCATCACCCACGGCAGCGGCTGCGGCATGAGCGCGGAGGGCGACGGCCTGACGCTGCTGCAGCGGACGCTGCGCGGTTATGCGGCGCATCCGAACTTCGCCGCCGTGCTGCTGGTGGGCCTGGGCTGCGAGGTGAACCAGATCGAGCCGCTGGTCCAGGCGCTGCCGGCGGCCACCCGCGAGCGCCTGCGCCTGCTGACCATCCAGGAGGCCGGCGGCACCCGGGAGGCCGTCGAGCAAGGCCAGGCGCTGGTGCGCGAGCTCGCCGAGCAGGCGGGGCTGGCGCGCCGCAGCACGGTGCCGGTGTCGGCGCTGGTGGTGGGGCTGCAGTGCGGCGGGTCGGACGGCTACTCGGGCATCAGCGCCAATCCCGCGCTCGGCGCCGCGGTCGACCTGCTGGTGCGCCATGGCGGCACCGCCCTGCTGTCGGAGACGCCGGAGATCCATGGCGCCGAACACCTGCTGACCGCGCGGGCCGCGTCGCCCGAGGTCGCCCGGCGACTGCTGGACCGCCTGCAGTGGTGGGAGCAGTACGCGGCGCGCCATGGCGCGCGGCTGGACAACAACCCCTCGCCCGGCAACAAGGCGGGCGGCATCACCACCATCCTGGAGAAGTCGCTGGGCGCGGTCGCCAAGGGCGGCGGCAGCCCGCTGAACGACGTGATCGAGTACGCCGAGCCGGTCCGCGCGCGCGGGCTGGTCTTCATGGACACGCCGGGCTACGACCCGGTGTCGGCGACGGGTCAGGTCGCGGGCGGCGCCACGCTGATCTGCTTCACCACCGGCCGCGGCTCGACCTACGGCTGCAAGCCGACGCCCTCGCTGAAGCTGGCCACGACCACCGCGCTGTTCGAACGCATGCGCCTGGACATGGACTTCAATGCCGGCGGCATCGTCGACGGCACGCAGACCGTGGCCGAGGCCGGCGAGGCGCTCTTCCAGCTGATGCGCGAGACCGCCTCGGGCCGCCGCACGCTCAGCGAGGAACACGGCCTGGGCGACAACGAGTTCGTGCCCTGGCAGCTCGGGGCGGTGATGTGAGCGCCGCGGCTCAGAGCATCAGGGCGCCGCGCGACGGGATCTCCGCGGCATCGCCGGTCCAGCGCGCATGCGAGGCGATCAGGTGACGGCAGATCGCCGCCGACGCGGCCTGCGGGTCGCGGGCCTCCAGCGCCTGGTAGATGGCCTCGTGCTCGGCCAGCGCGTCCTTCCAGGTGTCGTTCGACTCGATCTGGCCGCTCATGTGCAACGACAGCGGGCTGTGGCGGCCATCGAAGAGCGATCCGACCATGTCGACGAGGACCGAATTGCCGCTCATCTCCGCGATGCTCAGGTGGAAGCGGCGGTCGGCCTCCACCGGCTTGAGCCCGCCGGCCAGTTCGGCGCGCATCGCGTCCAGGGCTTCCTGCACGCGTTGCAGTCCCGCCTTGGTGACGCGGGCCGCGGCCAGCGTGATCACGGCGCTCTCCAGCACCAGCCGCGCGTGCATCAGTTCCGCCGGGCTGTCGCCCAGGGACGGCGTCCCGTTGTCCGCCAGCGGGCGGACGCTGGTCACATAGACGCCGGAGCCGCCGCGGATCTCGATGCGGCCCTCGATCTCCAGCGCGATCAGCGCCTCGCGCAGCGAGGGTCGCGACACCCCCAGCTGCAGCGCCAGTTCCCGCTCCGCCGGCAGGCGCGCCCCGGCGGAAAAGCCGCCGGTCTCGATGAGGGACCGGATGCGGTCGGCAACCAACTGGTATTGCCGGCGGGTCTCGCCGCCGCGGTGTGGCATGGCCATGCTCTTCCCAACGCTCTCAAGTGGACTGACCAATGGTAGCGCTCTCAAGCGACCTCCCGATTCGGCGGATCTCCAAGAACCCAGGCGTCAAGCGCCAAGAGAAGAGACAGATGAAGCAGTTGCTTTCCCTCGCGGCGCTGAGCTGCACCCTCCTGACCACGGCGGCCCCGGCCCCGGCCCAGACCGCCCCGACCGCGCCGGCGCAGGCGCGCCTCGATCTCGGCCAGGACGCCGCCGGCCCGGCGATCGAACCCGCCGTCTACGGCCATTTCGTCGAGCACATGGGCACCGGCGTCTATGGCGGCCTCTGGGTCGGCCCCGAGTCCCCCATCCCCAACACCCGGGGCTGGCGCAATGACGTCGTGCAGGCGCTGAGACAGGTTGGCATCCCGGTGATGCGCTGGCCGGGCGGCTGCTTCGCCGACGACTACGACTGGCGCGACGGCATCGGCGATCCGGCGAAACGGCCGGTCCGGGTCAACCGCTGGTGGGGCGGCACGGAAAGCAACCGCGTCGGCACCCACGAGTTCATGGACCTGGCCGAGCAGCTCGGCAGCGAGGCCTACCTCGCCGGCAACATGGGCTCGATGCCGCCGCGCGCGCTGAGCCAGTGGCTGGAGTACATGACCGCCGACGGCGCCTCCACGCTGGCCGAGGAGCGCCGCCGCAACGGCCGCGAGCAGCCGTGGAAGGTCAAGTACGTCGGCGTCGGCAACGAGAGCTGGGGCTGCGGCGGCAACATGCGCGGCGAGTACCAGTCCGACCTGCACAACCGCTACGCCACCTTCCTGAACCAGGTGGTGCGCGTGGCCTCCGGCGATGGGGAAGGCAACGACCAGCTGGTCGAGGTGCTGATGGCGCGTTCGGGCAAGCACATGGACGCGTTCACGCTGCATTACTACACGATGCCCGGAGACTGGTCCGCCAAGGGCGCGGCGACCGGATTCGACGCCACCGCCTGGGCGCGCACGCTGAAGTCGGCCATGGGCATCGAGGGCCGCATCGCCGCCGTCTCCCGCATCATGGACAAGCATGACCCGACGCGTCGCATCGGCCTGTATGTCGACGAATGGGGCAGCTGGTACGACACGCCGCCCGGCGCGCCGGCGCTGCACCAGCAGAACTCGCTGCGCGACGCGCTGATCGCGGCGCTCAGCTTCAATGTCTTCCATCGCCACACCGACCGGGTCCGGATGGCCAACATCGCGCAGATGGTCAACGTGCTGCAGGCCATGGTGCTGACCGACGGCCCGTCCATGGTGCTCACGCCGACCTATCACGCCTTCGACCTGTACCGGCCGTTCCGCGGCGCGACGCCGCTGCGCGCCACGCTGACGACGCCCCGCTTCCGCATCGACGACGTCGAGCTGCCGGCGGTGGACGTCAGCGCGGCCCGCACGCCGGACGGCCAGGTCGTCCTGGCCCTCGTCAACCTGGATCCGAAGCAGCCGGCGAAGCTCGCCACCGGCCTGAAGCGCGCGGCGC
>NZ_VOSR01000658.1:0-1942 GCF_007997345.1 Mitsuaria sp. TWR114 | reverse complement strand
GCCGGCGCCGGCGGCACCGGGGCCGTGGTGGCCCGCGCCGCGGGACGGGTCACCGGGGGTGGAGCGCCCTTGGCGCGTCCCGGTTTGACGGGGCTCGTCCCCCTCGTGGCACTGCGGGCAGTCCCTGGGGCGGCCTTGCGGGCTTTAGCCCCTATAATGCTGCTTGCCACGTTTGCGTTGTAAGTATTTGATTTTTCTCATTTTACTCGGACGTGAGCGTTCGAGTCCGACGAGAACGTGGCATTGAGCGGCCATTGTGAGTAGGCTGCTCATTACTTTTGGTGATGCAACATCAGGTCATCGCGTCGAGTCCGCTTCCCAAAGCGAGCGGGCAGTCACGAGGGCCGGATGGCAGAGCAACGTCGTCAGAACCATTGCTCACGCGGTCGACCGCATCCTCGGATGTCGGCAGGCGGCGCGGGCAGCACAACAAGGTTTCACGACGTCAGCGAGGGGGCGCAAGTCCCGGCGCTGACGTCAGCACCCAGGCCCCGTTTCCGGATGTTTTCCTCGGTCTTTCCCACCCCCCGCCGCCTGCGAGCGCGTGTTGGCTTCGTCCACACGCCGGGCTCCGGCCGTGGTCGGGTCGCGCCTGAAGCGGCGCGCAGGCGGACCGGAACAGACGACCCGGGGCCCGCGGTGCACGCGCCAACGCTGCAGCGCTGAACGGTCAACGCGCCGTTCAATTGCAGTCCAGGGCGATCCTTTCATTGGTTCTTTCGCGTTTCTCGTGCATCGGTCGAATCGCCCGCCGGTGAATAGCCGGCAGCGGTTCACTTGAAGATGCGCGCCAGCGGCTTGGCCCTGGCGTGGAGGAGAACTGATGAAACGCATGCTGATCAACGCGACGCAGCAGGAAGAGCGTCGCCTGGCCATCGTCGATGGCCAGAAGCTGCTGGACTTCGAGACTGAAATCGAAGGCCGCGAGCAGCGCAAGGGCAACATCTACAAGGCGGTGGTGACGCGCGTCGAGCCGTCGCTGGAAGCCTGCTTCGTGGACTACGGCGAGGACCGCCACGGCTTCCTGCCCTTCAAGGAAATCTCGCGCCAGTACTTCCGGGACGGCGCCGATGTGCGCTCGGCCAAGATCCAGGACGTGATCAAGGAAGGCCAGGAACTGCTGGTCCAGGTCGAGAAGGAAGAGCGCGGCAACAAGGGCGCGGCGCTGACGACCTTCGTGTCGCTGGCCGGCCGCTACCTGGTGCTGATGCCCAACAACCCGCGCGGTGGCGGCGTCTCGCGCCGCATCGAGGGCGAGGACCGCGAGGAACTCAAGGAAGCGCTGGACCAGCTCGAATATCCCAAGGGCATGTCGCTGATCGCGCGCACCGCGGGCATCGGCCGTTCCGCCGCCGAGCTGCAGTGGGACCTGAACTACATGCTCAAGCTGTGGACCGCCATCGACGAGGCGGCCCAGGGCGGCAAGGGCGCGTTCCTGATCTATCAGGAGTCGTCGCTGGTGATCCGCGCGATCCGCGACTACTTCACCGCCGACATCGGCGAGATCCTGATCGACACCGACGACATCTTCGAGCAGGCCCATCAGTTCATGACCCACGTGATGCCGGAGACGGCGCACAAGGTCAAGCGCTACCGTGACGACGCGCCGCTGTTCAGCCGCTTCCAGATCGAGCACCAGATCGAGACGGCCTTCAGCCGCACGGTGAACCTGCCGTCGGGCGGCGCCATCGTGATCGACCACACCGAGGCGCTGGTCTCGGTGGACGTGAACTCGGCGCGCGCCACCCGCGGCGGCGACATCGAGGAAACCGCCACCCGCACCAACCTGGAAGCCGCCGACGAGATCGCGCGCCAGATGCGCCTGCGGGACCTGGGCGGCCTGATCGTCGTGGACTTCATCGACATGGAGGAGTCCAAGAACCGCCGCGAGGTCGAACAGCGCCTGCGCGACGCGCTGCGCCAGGACCGCGCCCGCGTGCAG
>NZ_VOSR01000657.1:0-3875 GCF_007997345.1 Mitsuaria sp. TWR114 | reverse complement strand
GGTCCAGCTGGCCGATGGCCGCGACACCGCGGCGCGTCTGGTCGGCACCGATCCCGAGACCGACCTGGCCGTCCTGCGCATCACGCTGCCGCCGCCGCTGCCGGTGATCCATCCCGGCAAGGCCGGCGAGCTGCAGGTCGGCGACGTGGTGCTGGCGATCGGCAATCCCTTCAACGTCGGCCAGACGGTCACCTCCGGCATCGTCAGCGCGCTGGGCCGCACGCAGCTGGGCCTGAGCACCTTCGAGAACTTCATCCAGACCGACGCCGCCATCAACCCCGGCAACTCCGGCGGCGCGCTGGTGGACGTGCAGGGCCGGCTGGTGGGCATCAACACCGCGATCTACTCGCGCACCGGCGGCGGCAGCCTGGGCATCGGCTTCGCGATCCCGGTGGACTCCGCCTACCAGGTGCTGGAGGCGCTGGTGAAGGACGGCAAGGTCTCGCGCGGCTGGCTCGGCGTCATCACCGGCGACGTCAACCCGGAGGTCGTCGACACGCTCAAGCTGGCCGTCGATCACGGCGTGCTGGTCAAGGAAGTCTTCAAGGCCAGCCCCGCCGCGAAGGCCGGCCTGGAGGCGGGCGACGTCGTCACCGAGGTCGGCGGCCAGGCGGTGCGCTCGCCGCGGGAACTGGTCAACGTGGTGGCGGCGCTGCGGCCCGAGAGCCAGACGGTGATCGCGGTGCAGCGCGGCAAGGAGCTGCTCAAGCTGCCGCTGCAGGTGGGCCTGCGCCAGCCGCAGACCAGCGACGAGACCCCGCCGGAATGAACCATGGATGACGACCAACTGCTGCGCTACTCGCGCCACATCCTGCTGGACGACATCGGCGTCGAGGGCCAGCAGCGCCTGCTGGACGCGCATGCGCTGGTGATCGGCGCCGGCGGCCTGGGCTCGCCGCGGCGCTGTTCCTGGGCACGGCGGCGTCGGGCGCATCACGCTGGTCGACCATGACCGCGTCGACGTGACCAACCTGCAGCGCCAGATCGCGCACAGCCTGGCGCGGGTGGACCAGCCCAAGGCCGAATCGGCCGCCGCCGGCATCGCCGCCATCAATCCCGAACCGCGCGTGCGCGCGATCACCGAGCGCGCCGACGCCGCGCTGCTGGACACGCTCGTGCCGCAGGCCGACGTGGTGCTGGACTGCACCGACAACTTCCCCACCCGCCACCTCGTCAACGCGGCCTGCGTCAAGCACGGCAAGCCGCTGGTGTCGGGCGCCGCGCTGGGCTTCGACGCGCAGCTGAGCGTCTACGACAGCCGCGAGCGGCGCTTCCCCTGCTACGCCTGCCTGTTCCCGGCGGACCAGCCGCCGGAAGAGCAGCGCTGCGCGGTGATGGGCGTGTTCGCGCCGCTGGTGGGCATCATCGGCAGCATGCAGGCCGCGGAGGCGCTCAAGCTGCTCACCGGCATGGGCTCGGCGCTGCCGGGCCGGCTGCTGATGCTGGATGCGCGGCGGATGGAATGGACCGACCTGCAGGTCGCGCGCGACCCGCGCTGCCCGTGCTGCGGCGACCGCTGAGCGCGCGCAACAAACCGTCGTCCACGCCGCTGCGCCGCCGCGCGAGACGAACAGAAATTAAGTGGCAACGCCCGTAAGCTCCCGGGCCATCGAATCATGATCAGAAGCGACAAACTCACCGCCCGCAACTTCCCCTCCGCGCAGGAGGAGGCCGCGCAACAAGCGGCCTTCGACGCCGCGTTCGACGCCAATCCCCCCAGCGCCTACCAGCTGGCGTTCACCGACACCGACTTCCTGCTCCGCCCCGAGCTGCGCCCGGTGCGCATGCAGCTCGAGCTGCTGAAACCGGAGCTGATCCAGCAGGAGCTGGACATCCAGTCGACGGTGGTGATCTTCGGCAGCGCGCGCATCGCCGACCGCGAGTCCGCGCAGGCGGCGGTCGAAGCCGCGCGCGCCGCCAAGGACGAGGCCGCGCTGCAACGCGCCGAGCGCCGTCTGGTGATGAGCGGCTACTACGAGGAAGCGCGCAGGTTCGCGCGCCTGATCACCGAGCACACCAAGGACTTCGCGCATCCGCTGTACGTCGTCACCGGTGGCGGTCCCGGCATCATGGAAGCCGGCAACCGCGGCGCGCACGAGGCCGGCGGCCGCAGCATCGGCCTGAACATCGTGCTGCCGCACGAGCAGCGGCCCAACCAGTACATCACGCCGGAGCTCTGCTTCCGCTTCCACTACTTCGGGCTGCGCAAGATGCACTTCCTGATCCGGTCGGTGGCGCTGGCGGCCTTCCCTGGCGGCTACGGCACGCTGGACGAGCTCTTCGAGACGCTGACGCTGATCCAGACCGGCAAGTGCCGCCGTCGCCCCATCTTGCTGTTCGGACGCGACTTCTGGTCGCGCCTGATCGACTTCGAGCTGCTGATCGACACCGGCATGATCAGCCCGGGCGACGAGCAGCTCTTCCACTACGTCGAGACCGCCGACGAGGCCTGGGCGCTGCTGATGAAGGAATACGACATCGGCTCGCCCGCGAACGGCAACGGCAGCGGGGGCGACGGCACCTGATCCGCCCTTCCGGGGGCATCCCAAAGCAAGAGAGGTTGGACCATGACCGCAGCACGACACGTGAGCCTGATCGGCGCCCCCACCGACGTGGGGGCCGGCGCCCGAGGCGCCAGCATGGGGCCGGAGGCCCTGCGGGTGGCCGGCCTGGCCGAGGCGCTGCGGGCACATGGCGTCGAGGTCAAGGACTGCGGCAACCTCACCGGCCCGTCCAACCCCTGGCAGCCGCCGACCGCCGGCTACCGACACCTGGACGAGGTCACCGCCTGGAACCAGGCGGTGCACGACGCGGTCTACGCCGAACTGGGCGCCGGCCGCATGCCCATCCTGCTCGGCGGCGACCACTGCCTGGGGCTGGGCTCGATCGCGGCGGTGGCGCACCACTGCCGCGACACCGGCAAGAAGCTGCGCGTGCTGTGGCTGGACGCCCATGCCGACTTCAACACCAGCCAGCTCACGCCCAGCGGCAACATCCACGGCATGCCGGTCGCCTGCCTGTGCGGCTACGGCCCGCAGGAGCTGATCCAGATCGGCGGCAAGGTCCCCGCGATCGATCCGAAGTGGATCCGTCAGATCGGCATCCGCAGCGTCGACCCCGGCGAGAAACGCTTCGTCCACGAGGTCGGCCTGGAAGTCTTCGACATGCGCTACATCGACGAGATGGGCATGCGCCACACGATGGAGCTGGCGCTGGCCACGATGGACGCCAACACCCACCTGCATGTCAGCTTCGACGTGGACTTCCTGGACCCGGACGTCGCGCCCGGCGTCGGCACCACCATCCCGGGGGGACCGACCTACCGCGAGGCCCAGCTCTGCATGGAGATGATCGCGGACACCGGCCGGCTGGCGTCGCTGGACATCATGGAGCTCAACCCGGCGCTGGACGTGCGCAACAAGACCGCGCTGGTGGCGGTGGACCTGGTCGAGTCACTGTTCGGCAAGTCGACGCTGATGCGCAAGTGAAGCGCGCCCCGGGCACCGTCCCTTGAGGGCCAGGCCTCGCGCCGGCCACCGTCACGAAGCCGGGCTCGTCCCGGCTTCTTCACGTTGGGGACGGCTTCCACCGCGGCCTGGGGTCGGCCGCCAGTCAGGCGCGGCTGAGCTCCGCCAGATGGACCAGCGTGTGCAGCACGCGGTTGGCCGGCGTGGGCACGCCCAGGGCCTCCCCGCGCCGGACCAGGAAGCCGTTCAGGTGATCGATCTCGGTCGGCTTGCCGCGGGCCAGGTCCTGGGCGGTCGAGGAGAACTGGCCCGGCATCGTCTCCGCGATCTTGCGCACCGCCTGACGGACGTCCCCCAGCAGGGTGACGCCGTCGGCCGCCGCCACCGCCAGGCCCTCGTCGACGAGCT
>NZ_VOSR01000656.1:0-6189 GCF_007997345.1 Mitsuaria sp. TWR114 | reverse complement strand
CGCTGCTGCTGGTGACCGGCGGCGTCGGCATCACGCCGGCGATGGCGATGCTGGAGTCGGCGGCCCCCAGCGGCCGGCCGATCCGCTTCATCCACGCGGCGCGCCACGGCGGCGTGCACGCCTTCCGCGAGCGCGTGGATCTGCTGGCCGCGGCGCACCGCAACGTCGAGGCGATGTACGTCTACGACGCGCCGCGCGAGGGCGACGAGCCGCACGAGGTCGGCCAGGTGACGGACGCGCTGCTGGCGCGCCACCTGCCCGAGGACCGCGACGTCGACCTGTACCTGCTCGGACCGAAGCCGTTCATGCAGGCGGTCTACCGCGCCGGCCGCCAGCTCGGCGTGCCCGAGGCGCAGCTGCGCTACGAGTTCTTCGGCCCGACGCAGGAGCTGGTCGCGTCGCCTCGATGACGCGGCGCGGCGGGGTCTGCCGCTAGCATGGCCCGTCCCCTGCCCGCCCGGCGGCAGGGACGGAACAAGGAGACCCGCATGGAATGCCTCACCCTGACCGAAGACGCCGGCGTCGGCCACCTGGTGCTGAACCGGCCCGACGCGATGAACACGATGTCGCCACAGCTATGGCGCGAGCTGGAGACGGTGCTGGGCCAGCTGCATCGCAGCCCGACGCTGCGGGCGCTGGTGATCTCGTCGACGGGCCGGCATTTCAGCGCGGGCATGTCGCTGGACGTGTTCCAGAACGGCGGCATCCAGCTCGACGACCGCAGCGCCGAAGGGCGTGCCGCGATCGTCGACCTGCTGGCCGACATGCAGCAGGCCTTCAACCGCCTGGACGACCTGCGCGTGCCGACGATCGCCGCGATCCAGGGCGGCTGCATCGGCGGCGCGGTGGACCTGGTGGCGGCCTGCGACATCCGTTATGCGGACGCCGGCGCCTTCTTCTGCATCCAGGAGATCAACATCGGCATGGCCGCCGACCTGGGCACGCTGCAGCGCCTGCCGAAGCTGATCCCGCTGGGGGTGGTCAAGGAAATGGCCTACACCGGTCGCCGCCTGCCGGCGGCGCGGGCGCTGGCGGTCGGACTGGTGAACGATGTGCTGCCGACGCCGGCCGAGTGCGTCGAGGCCGCGCTGCAGTGCGCGCGCGAGATCGCGCAGAAGCCACCGGTGGCGGTGTGGGGCAGCAAGCAGGCGATCCACTACGCGCGCGATCACGGCGTCAAGGACAGCCTGCAGCAGATGGGGTGGCTGCAGGCGGCGATCTGGCAGAACAGGAATTTGATGGAGGCGTTCGCGGCGACGCAGGCCAAGCGGCCCACCGCCTTCCCGGATCTGGCTGCGCTGAAGTTCTTCCGCGAGGGCTGAGGTCCTCGCTGCCAGCCCGCCCTTGGCCTTCATCGGAAAAGGCGGCTCCGCCTCAAGGCCCCCAGACGTCCCGGCGTCGTAGCTCCAGGCCGAGGTCAAGCCCGACGCGGCGGTCCAGAAAACAGAAACGCCCGCCCTGCGTCTCGCAGGAGCGGGCGTTGTCGCGAGACAAGCGCCGGGAGGCTTACTTGTTCACCGCATCCTTCAGCGCCTTGCCGGCGGTGAACTTGGCGACCTTGGAGGCCGGGATGTCCAGCGCTTCGCCGGTGGCCGGGTTCTTGCCGGTGCGGGCGGCGCGTTCGCTCACCTTGAAGGTGCCGAAGCCGACCAGGGCGATCTGGTCGCCGGCGGCCAGGGCTTCGGTGATGGTTTCCAGGGTCGCGTCCAGGGCGGTCGCGGCCACGGCACGGGTGACGCCCGCCTTGGTGGCGATGCCTTCGATCAGTTCACTCTTGTTCATCAATGCTTCCAGTAAAAAACCAGGGTCCGGCGAGCCGGGGCCGCGATTATCAGCCAGTCCGGCACCCCCGCCTGTTTGAAGACGCAACCGCCTCGACGCCAGGGCCGCCATGCGTCCGCATCGCGGATGGCATCGCCTTTTCGGGCGACATCGTCCCCCTGAAGACGGCCCTCCCAGCCATTCAGCCCCCTGAACGACAAAGCCCGGCGCTCGCGCCGGGCTTCAGGGGCATCAGGTCGCCGGAAGGCTTACCAGCCCAGGTCCTTCAGCAGCGACTTGGTCAGGTCCTTCGGCGGCACCAGCACCAGGCCCAGGTCCGGGCTGATGTTGGGTTCCATCAGCAGGTTGGGCGAGGCCGAGACATCCCAGTGCGACACCGACGAGCCGCCCACCAGCGGGTTGGGCGTGTACAGCAGCGGCCGGCCCAGCGCGTCGGCACCGGCGCGGCGACTCGGGTCGGTCGTCAGCGAGCCGGTCGCGTAGCCCACCTTGCCGCGCATGCCGTAGGGCACCGAGGCGGTGATGGCGGCGCGCAGCTTCACGCCGTCGGCCTGCGACACGCTGATCGTCGGGATGGTGACCGTCGGATCGCTGCCGCCCAGGCCCGGCGCGGCGCCCGCGACGTTGTTGGCGATGATCACGCCGATCGCGCCGGCGTTCTGCGCGTTCTTGGCCTTGACCGCGAAACCGCAGGTGCCGCGATCGATCACCACCACCTTGCCGGCGCTGGCGGCCGTGTCGGCGCCGTTGAACGGCAGGCAGCCCTGGCCCGCGCCGACCGTGTCCGGTGCGATCGTCGAGATCGACCCCAGCGTCATCCCGCTGCCGACCGCCGGCCCGAAGGAGGCGGTGCCGTAGGGATACTGGCCCGAATAACCCGGCGCCGCGGTCGCGACCTTCAGCACCGGCGTGGCCGCCAGCATGCCGGCGCCGGCGACCACGTTCGGCCCGACCCAGGCCAGGCCCAGCGGGTTCACCGCCGAGGCCTTGCGCTCCGCGCTCGTCATGTTCAGCCAGGTCTTGCCCTGGGTGTTGTCGAACATGAAGCGCTCCCAGATGCTGGGCAGCCCGTCGTCGGTGTAGGCGGTGCCGGCGCGGTTGATGCGCTTGCCGGTCGAGGTCTGCACCGACAGCACGCTGAAGCCCAGGCCATGGCCCAGCTCATGCAGCAGCGTCTCGACGAAGTTCACGCCATTGCCGAAGTTGCCGTCGATGCCCAGGTAGAACGGCGAGCCGGTCAGGCAGCCTTCCTTGCCCAAGTTGATGTTGAACTGCGTCTTGATGTCGACGTTGTTGAAGCCGGTGGTGTCGGGCTGGCCCTCGCTCAGGTTGACCTTGGCCAGCTTGTTGGCCAGGGCCTGCGGGTACCAGGTGTCGGGCGCGCCGCCCTGGAAGCCGTACCAGAAGTTCCAGGCGCTGGCGCTGCCCAGCGTCGCCGACGAAGCGGTGCAGGCCAGCGGTTCCCAGGCGGCGCTGACGGTGATGGTCACGTCGCTTTCCAGCGCCTGTTCCCAGACGTCGGCGACGTAGCGGTAGATGAACATGCGCTGCTCGCCGAGCGTGGTGCCCGGGTTGCCGCCCACCGGCGCGACCGGCGTGGTGTCGTTGAAGCCGACGCCGGCCGGATCGCGGCTCTGGATGACGATGGTGGCGGCCTGCGCCAGGCCGGCGCCGCACAGGGCGGCCACGACGGCCGAGCGCAGCAGGGTCTGCTTGAAGCTGAAGGTCTTGGGCATGGCTTACTCCGTGGGCAGGGCCGACTTGGCGGCGGCGGCGCTCTTCATGAAGGCCTCGGCCTCTTCCTTGCTGGCGAAGCAGGCTTCGATCAGCTTGCCGTCGGGACCGCGCACGACGACGGACTGGCTCGCCATCTCGTCGGTCGCGCGGATGCCGGTGGCACCGCTGCTGTGCAGCTTCATCTGCGGCGAGAGCGCCACCGCGCGCAGCGCGACGCGGGCCTTGGCGGCCGGCAGCTGCGCCTGCAGCGCGGCATGTTCCTCGGCCGTGGCCGGGCGGAGCTTGCCGGTCTCGGCGTCGCGCACGACGACGAGGGACTCCTGCGCCATGACGGGCGCGGCGGAGGGTGCCGACGGCGCGGCGGGGGCGGCAGTCGCCGGCGCGGCGGCTTCGTGAGCCTGCGCCGCCAGCGGCAGGGCCACGGCGATCGCCAGGCCCAGGGAGATGCGGGTGATCATGGTCGTTGTCCTTGCGGAGATGACTCGGAGGGATCGGGAAACGGGAAGCGCGCGTCGGCGCTCAACGCGCGGCGCGACGGCGGCGGGCGGCCATCAGGCCCAGCAGGCTGACGCCGGCCAGCGCCCAGCTCGAGGGCTCGGGCACCTGCGCCACCACCAGGCTGTCGACGGCGGCGATGTCGGAGGTGTCGACGGCGCCGACGTGTCCGAGGGCGAAGCGCGCGCTCGAGCCCGCGCCCTGGCCCGCGATCGTGAAGGTGTATCGGCTCCACTCGCCGAGGGTGGCGGTGATCGTGGCGACCGGCAGCAAGCTGGCCAGGTCGCCGGCGGCGTCCACCAGGCCGTAGGTCAGGTCGTCGGCGTAGTTGCCGTCGACGCCGCCACGGGCCCAGAAGGAGACCTGCGTGTCGAAGGCCGTCGAGAAGGCGGAAGTGATCAGCCAGCTGCCCAGCGAGCCGCCGTCCGGACCGGCCGCCCAGCGCGCCTGCAGGAAGGATTCGCCGGCGCCGGCCTGGGCCGGGAAGTTGGACTCCAGGCCCTGCGTCCAGCCCGGCACCGCGCCCGACGGCGAGTTCAGGTTGATGAAGCGCCAGTCGGCCGCGCCCAGGCGGTCGGGGGCCAGCACCGTGCCGCCATTGACGACCGTGGTGTCGAAGCCTTCGTTGATGAGGGTGTATTGCTCGGCATGGGCCGACGCCATCGCGCCGAACACCGCCGCGACCAAACAGACTTTCTTGAACATTGCTGCGTCCTTCTTCGGGATGAAGGTGGGATGACCACCTGGACTCGAGCGGCGGCGCACCGGGATGACGGACGCCGCCGCGACTGCTGTCGGCCGGCGGGAGGGCGGCCTTCGGGCGGGTCGATTCTGTGACTCCCGTCACGGTTCGCAGGAGGGGGTCGGGCCGTGCCTCCCCCCCGGTGCGGGGGTGGTTGTTTCCCTAAGGCGTGTGGGGACGCGGGTCGCCATGACGGGGACAGGACTTGCCCGGTCCGGTCGCGCACGCGGACGCAAACGGCCGCGCAAACGCATCGTTACGGGAAGTGCCTGCGGCGGGCCACCGCGCGCGTGGCGGCACGACATGGCGCCAGCCGCCCAAGGCGCGCGATGCGCAAACCACGCGCCTCGCAACTCGCCCGTCGGCGAGTGTGGCGAGCTCCGCGTAAATCCGGATGGGCAGCGGGTGCGAATCTCACCGGCACGGTGCCCTCGGACATTCGTCCGATACCGGCGCGCGCCTCGATTCGCGACAGTGGAGCCCTGTTCCAACACCCCTCCACTGTCCTCAGGAGCTTCCCCATGAACATCGCCCGCCGCCTCCTCGTCGCCGCCACCGCGGCCTCCGCCCTCGCCGCCTCGGGCCTCGCGTCCGCGGCCTCGCCGGCGCCGCAACCCTCGGTCGTGATCGTCCACGGCGCCTTCGCCGACGGCTCGGACTGGGCCAAGGTGATCCCGCTGCTGCAGCGCGAAGGCGTGCAGGTCACCGCGGTGCAGAACCCGCTCAGCTCGCTGGCCGACGACGTCGCCGCCGCGCGCCGCGCGATCGACGCGCAGCCCGGCAAGGTGGTGCTGGTCGGCCACTCCTGGGGCGGCACCGTGATCACCGAGGCCGGCGCCGCGGACAAGGTCGCCGCGCTGGTCTACATCGCGGCCTTCGCGCCCGACGTCGGCCAGAACACCGCCGAGCAGGGCAAGGGTTTCCCGACGCCCTCCGGCCTGGCGCACTTCAAGGCCGACGCGCAGGGCTGGCTGAGCCTGACCCCCATCGGCATGCGCGACCACTTCGCGCAGGACCTGCCGGCCGCGACCACCGCCGTGATGGCGGCGACGCAGGGGCCGATCCAGGCCAAGGCCTTCGAGCAGCCGGTGTCGGTCGCGGCCTGGAAGAGCAAGCCGTCCTGGTACCTGCTGGCCAGCGCCGACCGCATGATCGCGCCCGAGGCGCAGGCCGCGATGGCGCAGCGCGCCGGCGCCAAGGTGACCCGCGTCGGCACCTCGCACGTGCCGCAGCAATCGCAGCCCGAAGCGGTCGCCAGGCTCATCCTGGACGCCGTCCGGCAATCCCGGTAAGGTCCGCGCCGACCGCGGGCCAAGCGGGCGCGTCGAGCTCGATCGGTGCGCCGAGCTTGCACGGCGCGCTGAGCCTGCAGAGCGCGCCGAGTGCGCCGAGCACGCGAGGTGCGCCACGCATCCGAGGCGCGCCGGACGCGC
>NZ_VOSR01000655.1:0-2039 GCF_007997345.1 Mitsuaria sp. TWR114 | reverse complement strand
CCGCCCCTTCTTCATTCAGGGGTCCCGAGACAGGCCCGGACGGTCAGACCGCCGCTTCGTCCTGTTCGCCAGTGCGGATGCGGATGACCTGCTCGACGGCGGTGACGAAGATCTTGCCGTCACCGATCTTGCCGGTCTTGGCGGCCTTCAGGATGGCATCGATGCAGCGGTCGACCTCGTCGTCCTTCACCACCACCTCGACTTTCACCTTGGGCAGGAAGTCGACCACGTACTCGGCGCCGCGATACAGCTCGGTGTGTCCCTTCTGGCGGCCGAAGCCCTTCACTTCGGTGACCGTCAGGCCGGAGGCGCCGACCTCGGCCAGCGCTTCACGCACTTCGTCGAGCTTGAACGGTTTGATGATGGCGGTGATCTGTTTCATCACGAGGCTCCGAGAGAGGGTTTCTGGCAGGCAAGACTGGCTGTGATTTAAGCACGGATCTTTTGGGACGGCCCCCTCGGTTGAAGAAGGGAGACATCGCCCGCTCCGTCAATCCGGGATGCGGTCCAGGTCCGCGAGCCAGACCGCCGGCTCGGAATCGCTCGGCGCGCGCCAGTCCCCGCGCGGCGACAGCGACCCGCCGCTGCCGACCTTGGGCGCGTTGGGCACGCAGCTGCGCTTGAACTGGCTGCCGCGGAAGAAGCGGCTCACGAAGATCCGCAGCACCCGCTTGATCTCCGCCAGCGGGTACTCGTTGCGCCGCACATGCTCGCCGTCGGGCCAGTCGCCGCGCGTCCGGTCGCCCCACGCGTGCCGCGCCAGGAACGCGATCTTCGTCGGCGAGTAGCCATGGCGGATCGTGTAGAACAGGTTGAAATCCTGCAGCTCGTAGCGGCCGATCCGGTCCTCGGTGCTCTGCAGGCCGGACCCCTCGGCGGCCGCGTCCTGCGGCACCAGCTCCGGGCTGATCTCGGTGCCGAGGATGTCGAGCAGCACATCGCGCCCGGCATGGCCGAGCTGCTCGGTCTCCGCGACCCAGCGCACCAGGTACTGGATCAGCGTCTTGGGCACCGAGGCATTCACGTTGTAGTGCGACATGTGGTCGCCCACGCCGTAGGTGCACCAGCCCAGCGCAAGCTCGCTGAGATCGCCCGTGCCCAGCACCAGCGCGCCGGTGTGGTTGGCCAGCCGGAACAGATGGCTGGTGCGCTCGCCGGCCTGGACGTTCTCGAAGGTGACGTCGTAGACCGGCTCGCCCTTCGCATACGGGTGGCCGAGGTCCTTGAGCATCTGCTCGCAGCTGGGGCGGATATCGATCTCGCGGGCCTCGCAGCCGATCTCCCGCATCAGGCGCAGCGCCTGGTCCCGCGTACGGCTGCCCGTCGCGAAGCCCGGCATCGTGACGCCCAGGATGTTGGACCGCGGCCAGCCCATCTGGTCCATCGCGCGCGCGGCGACCAGCAGCGCATGCGTCGAGTCCAGCCCGCCCGAGATGCCGACGACCAGCTTGTGGATGCCGCTCGAGACCAGCCGCTGCACCAGCGCCTGGACCTGGATATGGAAAACCTCGTTGCAGCGCTCGTCGCGGCGCTGCCGATCGGCGGGCACATACGGGAAGCGCTCGACGCGGCGGCGTAGCGGCAGCGGCTGCGCGCGGTCCAGGCCCAGTTCGAACTCGACGGTGCGGAAGCCCTTCAGCAGCGGCGCGTGGTGGCGCACCGAGTCGCCGAAGCTGGTCTGCCGCATGCGCTCGCGCGACAGCCGTTCGAGGTCGACATCCGCCGCCACCAGCTGCGAGCGGCGCTGGAAGCGTTCGCTCTCGGCGAGGAAGCTGCCGTTCTCGTAGACCAGCGCCTGGCCGTCCCAGGCCAGGTCGGTGCTGGACTCGCCGGCGCCGGCCGAACTGTAGACATAGGCCGCCAGGCAGCGGGCCGACTGCTGCCCGACCAGCTGGTGCCGATAGCCCGACTTGCCGACCGTGATGTTGGAGGCCGACAGGTTGACCAGCACCGTCGCACCGGCGAGCGCCGCATAGGACGACGGCGGGATCGGCGTCCAGACGTCCTCGCAGATCTCGACATGCAGGCGCAGCAGCGGC
>NZ_VOSR01000654.1:0-2395 GCF_007997345.1 Mitsuaria sp. TWR114 | reverse complement strand
GACGAAGATCTTGCCGTCACCGATCTTGCCGGTGCGGGCGGCGTTCTCGATGGCCTCGATGACCTGCTCGACGACGCCGTCGGCGACGGCCGCCTCGATCTTGACCTTGGGCAGGAAGTCGACGACGTATTCGGCGCCGCGATACAGCTCGGTGTGGCCCTTCTGGCGGCCGAAGCCCTTGACTTCGGTGACGGTCAGCCCCTGCACGCCGATGGCGCTCAGGGCTTCGCGCACTTCATCCAGCTTGAAGGGCTTGATGACGGCGGTGATCAGTTTCATGACGTTTTCTCCTCGATGCGCGGCGCGGAGGGCGGCGCGGCCATCCGCCCGCGCCCTCCTGGTTCAGATTCAGAAGACCTTCTTGACGGACACGACCACACCGTTCTTGCCCAGGTCCTTGCCCTTGCCGCCGATGTAGTTGTCGGTGTTGGTGGCGACGAAACCGGCGCCGAAGGTGAAGCCGGACCAGTCCTTGTTCACGGTGAGCGAGTAGTCGGTGTAGCTGAAGTCGCTGTTGTTCTTGACCTTCTGGTGGCCGATGTGCGGCGTCAGCGAGAAGCCGCCGCCGATGTCGAAGGTGGCGCTGAGGTCGAGGTAGCTGCTGTTCTTGGAGTCCGCGAAGCCGAACAGGTTGCTGATCGAGTGCGAGTACTTCAGCGTCGCGGGTCCGAAGGAGACGGCGCCGTACAGCTCATTCGTGTTGGCGCTGACCGGCAGGTCGTTGCCCGGATAGTTGTAGCGCAGGAAGCCCACGTCGACGGTGACGCCGCCGCCGACCTCGGTCTTGTAGCCGGCGTAGGTGTCGATCTCGACATCGGCATCGCCGCCGCCGTCCGAGATCCACTTGATCGTCGAGGCCCAGGCGCCGACGTAGAAGCCGCTCGAATGCGCGTAGTCGACGCGCCTTGCAGCGCGGGCTTCAGGCGGGTCTGCGAGATGCCGCGATAGCGGTAGTCGGAGGTGACGCTGACGTTGAAGGACAGCGGGTTGGCCTCTTGCGCCAGCGCCGGGAGGGCGGTGGCGACGACGGTGACCGCAAGGGCGGCGGCGCGGGCGGCGGCGGCGAAGGGCTTCATGCGCGGGGGCTCCTGATTGTTGGGCGACTCGGGGCGACTGCTTCCGGACGAGGCTTTGCAGCTTTTGTGCCAAGCGGCGGTCCTCCCCCGAAAGAGCCCCAATCCGGCTCATGCCGCGACGAACGGTTGCCGATACCGCCCCGTCAAGCGTCAATGCGCACCAAAAACAGGCGCGACAGGGGGAGTGGTTAACCCTCGAAACGCCCCAACAGGGTGCTAGGCGTGAAATCCATCGGTGAGGACACTGCCGGCTTCATGACCCGAGTGGGTGCGGAGGGATGCAGATGCTGGAAGCGCAGCCGGCTTGGCCGATGGAGCGGTCGCGTGCGCGACCGGGAGGCGCGGCGGCAAGGCCAGGCGACTGCGCGAAGGGCCCGCGCAGCAGGGTCCGGTGTCGTCGGCTCGAATGCTGAGGGGGGGCGCCCGCAGCCATGGCGATGTCCCTCGCGATCATCCACAGCCGCGCGCTGGACGGTCTGTCGGCCGCGGCGGTCGAGGTGGAAGTCCATCTGGCCAATGGGTTGCCGAGCTTCACGCTGGTCGGCCTCGCGGACCTGGAGGTCAAGGAGTCCCGCGAGCGCGTGCGCGCCGCGCTGCAGAGCAGCGGGCTCGAGTTCCCAGCGAACAAGCGCATCACCGTGAACCTGTCGCCGGCCGATCTGCCCAAGGAAGGCGCGCGCTTCGACCTGCCGATCGCGCTGGGGTTGCTCGCTGCCAGCGGCCAGATCGACGCCGAGCTGCTGTCCCACCTCGAATGCGTCGGCGAGCTCGGTCTGTCCGGTGAGCTGCGGCCGGTGAAGGGCGCGCTGGCGATGGCGCTCGCGCTGCGCGCCGCCAAGCTCGATCGCGAATTGATCCTGCCGCGGGGCTGCGCCGACGAGGCGGCATTGGTACAGGGCCTGGTGGTGCGCGAGGCCGCCCATCTGCTGGACCTCGTCAACGCGCTGCAGCCGCGCAGCGATGCGCCCTTGCCGCGCGTGCAGCGCGATCCGCCGCCGGTGGTCGACACGCCGCTCGACCTGCGTGACATCAAGGGACAGGCGGGGCCGAAACGCGCCCTCGAGATCGCCGCGGCGGGCGGACTGAGCGTGTTGCTGGTCGGGCCGCCGGGCACCGGCAAGTCGATGCTGGCCCAGCGCCTGCCGACGCTGCTGCCGCCCTTGTCGGAATCCGAGGCCCTGGAGTCCGCCGCGCTGCTGAGCGCCAACGGCCAGTTCCGGCCATCGCTGTGGGCGCAGCGCGCTTTCAGGTCGCCGCATCACAGCGCCTCCGCCGCGGCGTTGATCGGCGGTGGCTCGCCGCCGCGCCCCGGCGAGATC
>NZ_VOSR01000653.1:0-7542 GCF_007997345.1 Mitsuaria sp. TWR114 | reverse complement strand
CGCGCACGATGGCCTGCGCCAGCTGCTGCGAGACCGCCACCACCGCGTCGCGCAGCGCGCGGCCTTCGGCGCTGGTCAGCGAGGTGATGCGATCGTGGCCGGCCTGGTGCGTGGCGATCAGCACGAACGAGTCGTTCGTCGAGGTGTCGCCATCGATGGTGATGCGGTTGAAGGACAGGTCGGCCGCTTCCTTGACCAGCGGCTGCAGCAGCTCCGGCGCGAGCACCGCGTCGGTGGCGACGAAGCCCAGCATCGTCGCCATGTTCGGGCGGATCATGCCGGCGCCCTTGGACACGCCGGAGATGGTGACCGTCCGGCCGCCGATCGTGAGCTGGCGCGAGCAGGCCTTGGGCAGCGTGTCCGTGGTCATGATGCCGGCGGCGGCCTCGCCCCAGTGGTCCGGCTTCAGCGCGGCGATCGCCGCAGGCAGGCCGGCGACGATGCGGTCCACCGGCAGCGTCTCCATGATCACGCCGGTCGAGAACGGCAGCACCTGCTTCGCGTCGAGCTTCAATTCGGCGGCGAGCGCGTCGCAGGTCTGGCGCGCGCGCGCCAGGCCGTCGGCGCCCGTGCCGGCGTTGGCATTGCCGGTGTTGATGACGATCGCGCGGATCGCCGCGCCCGACGCGAGGTGCTCGCGGCAGACCTGCACCGGCGCGGCGCAGAAGCGGTTGGCGGTGAAGACGCCGGCGACGCTGGCGCCCTCGTCGAGCGCGATCACCGTGAGGTCGCGACGGTTGGCCTTGCGCACGCCGGCCATCGTGACGCCCAAGCGCACGCCGGGCACGGGCAGCAGGGTTTGCGGATCGGGAGCGGTCAGGTTGACGGGCATGGTGGGCGGTCGTTGAGGGTCGGCGTCCGGACGCGGCGGTCCGGTGCGAGCGCGAGCGTCGGCGCCCGCGCGCGGGATTGTAGGAGGCTCGGCCCCTCACCCCCGCCCTCCCCGCAAGCGGGGCGAGGGAGTTTCTTTGCGGGACCGCGAGGAGCGGGCCAAAACAAACGGCGCCCGCGAGGGGCGCCGTTCATCAGCGGGAGCCGGACCGGATCAGGCCAGCTTGCCGTGGCAGCTCTTGAACTTCTTGCCGCTGCCGCACGGGCAGGGATCGTTGCGGCCGACATGGCCCCACTCGCTGGGCACGGCCTGCGTGCCGCCCGCCACCGGCGCCGCGTCCTGCGACACCGAGCCATCTTCGTTCGGATGGGTGTAGGTCACGTTGCTGACGTTCTCGGCGCGCTGCTCGATCGCGTCGGCGGCGGCGGTGGCCTCCTCCTGCGACTGGATGCGCACGTTCAGCAGCACGCGCGTCACTTCCAGCTTCACCGCGTCCAGCAGCTGCGAGAACAGCTCAAAGGCCTCGCGCTTGTATTCCTGCTTGGGGTTCTTCTGCGCGTAGCCGCGCAGGTGGATACCCTGGCGCAGGTAGTCCAGCGACGCGAGGTGCTCGCGCCAGTGCTGGTCGATGCTCTGCAGCAGCACCATGCGCATGAAGGGCGTGAACTGCTCCAGGCCGACGCGGTCCAGCTTGTCCTGGAAGGCGGCGTCGCCGGCCTTGAGCACGGCGTTCAGCACATCCTCGTCGGTCAGCGTCTCGCTCTTCTTGAGCATCTCGCCCAGCGGCACCTCGAGCTTCCACTCGTCGCGCAGCACGCGCTCCAGCGCCACCAGGTCCCATTGCTCCTCGAGCGATTCCTCCGGCACGAAGCCGCGCACCACGTCGGTCAGCGTGCCGGTGCGCAGATGCGAGATCTGCGCCAGCAGGTCCTCGGCCTCGAGGATCTCGTTGCGCTGCTGGTAGATGACCTTGCGCTGGTCGTTCGACACGTCGTCGTACTCGAGCAGCTGCTTGCGGATGTCGAAGTTGCGGGCCTCGACCTTGCGCTGCGCGCTCTCGATCGAGCGCGTCACGATGCCTGCCTCGATCGCCTCGCCCTCGGGCATCTTCAGGCGGTCCATGATGGCGCGCACGCGGTCGCCCGCGAAGATGCGCATCAGCTGGTCGTCCAGCGACAGGTAGAAGCGCGACGAGCCCGGGTCGCCCTGGCGGCCCGAGCGGCCGCGCAGCTGGTTGTCGATGCGGCGGCTCTCGTGGCGCTCGGTGGAGATCACGCGCAGGCCGCCGGCGGCCTTCACCTGCTCGTGCAGCTGCTGCCATTCGGCCTTGAGCGCGGCGATCTTGGCCTGCTTCTCGGACTCGGACAGGGCCTCGTCGTTCTCGATCGCGACCACGTCCTTCTCGATGCTGCCGCCCAGCACGATGTCGGTGCCACGGCCCGCCATGTTGGTCGCGATCGTGATCACGCCCGGACGACCGGCCTGGGTGATGATGTCTGCCTCGCGCGCATGCTGCTTGGCGTTCAGCACCTGGTGCGGGAGCTTGGCCTTGGTCAGCAGCTCGGAGACCTTCTCCGAGTTCTCGATCGAGGTCGTGCCCACCAGCACCGGCTGGCCGCGCTCGTGGCAGTCGCGGATGTCCTGCGTGACGGCGTCGTACTTCTCCTTCGTGGTCTTGTAGACCAGGTCCAGCTCGTCGCGGCGCACCGTCGGGCGGTTCGGCGGGATCACCACGGTCTCCAGGCCGTAGATCTCCTGGAACTCGTAGGCCTCGGTGTCGGCCGTGCCGGTCATGCCGGACAGCTTGCCGTACATGCGGAAGTAGTTCTGGAAGGTGACCGAGGCCAGCGTCTGGTTCTCGGCCTGGATCTGCACGCCTTCCTTGGCCTCGACGGCCTGGTGCAGGCCATCGCTCCAGCGGCGGCCCGTCATCAGGCGGCCGGTGAACTCGTCGACGATCACGACCTCGCTGTTCTGCACGACGTAATGCGTGTCGCGGTGATACACGTGGTGCGCCCGCAGCGAGGCGTACAGGTGGTGCATCAGGGTGATGTTGGCGGCGTCGTAGAGCGACGCGCCCTCGGTCAGCAGCCCGGCCTGCGACAGCAGCCGCTCGGCGTTCTCGTGGCCGTCTTCCGTCAGGTAGATCTGGTGCGACTTCTCGTCGACGGTGAAGTCGCCCGGCTCGATCACGCCCTCGCCGGTGCGCGGGTCCAGCTCGCCGATCTGGCGCTTGAGCTGCGGCGCGACCGCGTTGATCGCGACGTAGAGCTGGGTGTGGTCCTCGGCCTGGCCGGAGATGATCAGCGGGGTGCGCGCCTCGTCGATCAGGATCGAGTCCACCTCGTCGACGATCGCGTAGGCCAGGCCGCGCTGCACGCGGTCGCGGACCTCGTAGACCATGTTGTCGCGCAGGTGGTCGAAGCCGTATTCGTTGTTGGTGCCGTAGGTGACGTCGGCGTTGTACGCGGCCTGCTTCTCGTCGCGCGGCAGGCCCGAGTAGTTGATGCCCACGGTCAGGCCGAGGAAGCGGTACAGGCGGCCCATCCACTCGGCGTCGCGACGCGCGAGGTAGTCGTTGACCGTCACGACGTGCACGCCCTTGCCGGTCAGCGCATTCAGGTAGACCGGCAGCGTGGCCATCAGGGTCTTACCTTCGCCGGTGCGCATTTCAGCGATCTTGCCGGCGTTCAGGACCATGCCGCCGATCAGCTGCACGTCGAAGTGGCGCATCTTGAGGACGCGCTTGCTGCCCTCGCGGCAGACGGCGAAGGCCTCGGGCAGGATGTCGTCGACGGTCTCGCCCTTGGCGATGCGCTGCTTGAACTCCTCGGTCTTGGCGCGCAACTGGTCGTCGCTCAGGCCTTCGAACTGCGGTTCCAGCGCGTTGATCTGCTGGACGACCTTGCGGTAGGTCTTGAGCAGGCGCTCGTTCCGACTGCCGAAAATCTGGGTCAAAAGCTTGGGCAACATGCGGCTTCGTGAAGTTCTTTTGTGGGGCCCGGTCGACCGGCTCGGACGCCCGCCGGACCGCCTCGTGGGCGGCCTCCGAGGGCAGTTCCGCGCGACCGGTGCAGTTGGGGACGCAAACCCCGGCCTGCAAGCGCCAGCGCGGAAAAAAACCGGCGGAGTTTAGCACCCGCCCCTCGCGCGCCCGGGCCGGCCCAGGCGCGCGCCGTGCCGGTCCGGATGCGGGTTTTCCAGTGCCGGGACTACACTGCCGACCCATGCCGCCCCGCTACCTGCCACCCCGCGTCAAGCCCGAAGCGCCCGATCCGCTGGACTTCGGCCGGGCGATGTCGCAGCACGGCGTGCTGGCGCGGCTGGGGCAGCAGCTGGCGCTGTCGCAGCGGCACCTGGCCGCGGTGAGCGTGGCGCTGCCGGGCGCGATGAAGCGCTTCGTCCAGGCCGGCACGCTGGACGAGCAGGGCTGGACCCTGGTCGCCGACAACGCCGCCATCGCCGCCAAGCTGCGGCACCTGCAGCCGACGCTGCTGCGGCTGCTGCGCGAGGAAGGCCTGCTGCTCGAGGGCGAACTGCGCATCCGCGTGCGCCAGTCCTGAAGCGACGCGCCGGGCCTTTGACGGCGTCCGGCCCCTGCGTTGACAGTCGTCAACACGCGGCATGAGGCTGCGGCGAAGAATCGCCGCCCATGTTCCCCGCAACACCTGCCCCCGTCGGGACGACCTGCGCGCGATGTCCCTGTGATCGGGGCCTTGGGCCGGTTACACGCGGGTTCTCGTTGACAGTCCGAGGAGGCGGCCGCTATAACCGGTTGGTCGCCCCGCGCACAAAACAGAAACCGCCAGGTTCAAGGGGCCGACCGCCAGGGAGAAGCCGTCATGCCATTGTTCCCTCCGACCGACGCCTCGCCGTCGACGCGCACCGAAGAGCTGCGCAGCTTCCTGTTCCTCGCTGTCGTGATGGCGCCCGTGCTGGCCGTCGTCACCGTCGCGGGTTATGGATTCACCGTCTGGGTCTACCAGATGTTCGCCGGCCCGCCCGGCGGGTAGCAACCGCCCCCCACCGCCGCCGCCGCGGCGTCTCCACGCGATCCCTCCGGCCACACGCCGCCGATCGCGGCCCTGAACCCCTTCCGAGGCATGCCATGCCCGCAGAGATGCACATCGCCAGCGTGGTGGTGCAGGTGTTGCCACGCCTGCTCGACGCCGCCGCCGCCGCGGTCGACCGGATGCCGTCGGCGCGACTCCACGGTCGCTCGGCCAGCGGCAAGCTGGTCGTGACGCTGGACGGCAATACCGCCGGCGAGATCCTGGACCAGGTCGGCGAGCTGCAAGGCCTGCCCGGCGTGGTCAACGTCGCGCTGGTCTACCAGCACGTCGAACCCGAACCCGAACCCGAGCCTTGCCTTCAAGAGGAACCCCGACCATGAGCACTCGCCGCGACTTCGTCCGACATTCCGCCGCCGTCGCCGCCGGCGCCGTGGCGGGCGTTCCCATCGAGGTCCTGGCCCAGGACGGCAACGCCTACGCGCAGGCCTCGAAGCTGACCTGGTCCAAGGCGCCGTGCCGTTTCTGCGGCACCGGCTGCCACGTGCAGGTGGCGGTCAAGGACAACCGCGTCGTGGCGACCCAGGGCGACCCCGAGGCGGAGGTCAACCGCGGCCTGAACTGCGTCAAGGGCTACTTCCTGTCCAAGATCATGTACGGCGCCGACCGGCTCACCACGCCGCTGCTGCGGATGAAGGACGGCCAGTACGCCAAGGACGGCGAGTTCCAGCCGGTGAGCTGGGACCGCGCCTTCGATGTGATGGCCGAGCAGTTCAAGAAGACGCTCAAGGCCAAGGGACCGACGGCGGTGGGCATGTTCGGCTCGGGCCAGTGGACGGTCTGGGAGGGCTACGCCGCGTCCAAGCTGATGAAGGCGGGCTTCCGCAGCAACAACCTCGATCCCAACGCGCGCCACTGCATGGCCTCGGCGGTGACCGGCTTCATGCGGACCTTCGGCATGGACGAGCCCATGGGCTGCTACGACGACATCGAGAACGCCACCGTCTTCGTGCTGTGGGGCTCCAACATGGCCGAGATGCATCCGGTGCTGTGGACCCGCGTCACCGACCGGCGGCTCAGCGGCCCGGACGTGAAGGTCGCGGTGCTGTCGACCTTCGAGCACCGCTCCTGCGAGCTGGCCGACATCGAGCTGATCTTCAAGCCGCAGACCGACCTGGCGATCCTCAACTACATCGCCCATCACATCATCTCGACCAACCGCGTCAACAAGGAGTTCGTCGAGAAGCACGCCAACTTCAAGCTGGGCAATCCCGACATCGGCTACGGCCTGCGGCCGGAGCATCCGCTGCAGAAGGCCGCGAAGAATGCCGGCGACCCCAATGGCGCCAAGCCCATCACCTTCGACGAGTACGCGAAGTTCGTCAGCAAGTACGACCTCGACTACACCGCCGAACTGACCGGCGTGCCGAAAAACCGCCTCAAGGCGCTGGCCGAGCTGTACGCGGACCCCAAGACCAAGGTCACCTCGTTCTGGACCATGGGCTTCAACCAGCACACACGCGGCACCTGGGCCAACAACCTCATCTACAACATCCACCTGCTGACCGGCAAGATCTCGACGCCGGGCAACAGCCCGTTCTCGCTGACGGGACAGCCCTCGGCCTGCGGCACCGCGCGCGAGGTCGGCACCTTCGCCCACCGGCTGCCGGCGGACATGGTGGTGACCAATCCCAAGCACCGCGCGCACGCCGAGGAGATCTGGCGCCTGCCCGAGGGCACCATCCCGGCCAAGCCCGGCTATCACGCGGTGGAGCAGAACCGCAAGCTCAAGGACGGCGCGCTCAACGCCTACTGGGTGATGGTCAACAACAACATGCAGGCCGGCGCCAACCTGATGCAGGAGACCTACCCGGGCTACCGCAATCCGGAGAACTTCATCGTCGTCTCCGACGTCTACCCGACGGTGACCGCCGTCGCCGCCGACCTGATCCTGCCCAGCGCGATGTGGGTCGAGAAGGAAGGCGCCTACGGCAACGCCGAGCGCCGCACCCACTTCTGGCACCAGCTGGTGAAGGCGCCGGGCGACGCGCGCTCCGACCTGTGGCAGCTGGTGGAGTTCTCCAAGCGCTTCAAGGTCGAGGAGGTCTGGCCGCAGGAACTGATCGACCAGAAGCCCGGCCTGCGCGGCAAGACGCTGTATGACGTGCTCTACCGCAACGGCCATGTCGACAAGTTCCCGCTGGCGGACGTCGACAAGGCCTACGCCAACGACGAGGCGCAGGCCTTCGGCTTCTACCTGCAGAAGGGCCTCTTCGAGGAGTACGCCACCTTCGGCCGCGGCCATGGGCACGACCTGGCCCCGTTCGACGAGTACCACAAGGCGCGCGGCATCCGCTGGCCGGTGGTCAACGGCAAGGAGACACGCTGGCGTTACCGCGAGGGCGAGGATCCCTACGTCAAGGCCGGCACCGGCTGGCAGTTCTACGGCAACCCCGATGGCAAGGCCAACATCTTCGCCCTGCCCTACGAGCCGCCGCCCGAGTCCCCGGACAAGGACTATCCGTTCTGGCTCTCGACCGGGCGGGTGCTGGAGCACTGGCATTCGGGCTCGATGACGCGCCGCGTGCCGGAACTGCACCGCGCGGTGCCCAACGCCTACTGCTACATGCATCCGGACGACGCCAAGGCGCTGGGCGTGCGGCGCGGCTCGCTGGTGGAGATCTCGTCGCGGCGCGGGAA
>NZ_VOSR01000652.1:0-3426 GCF_007997345.1 Mitsuaria sp. TWR114 | reverse complement strand
GCCGGCCTGCGCGCCGCGCTGCCGCACGACCTGCCCCTCGCCGTTCAACAACCCGACACCGCCCTGGCCGCTGCGCGGCGCGCGGCCATCGCCCCATGAAGACCAAGCTCCTGACCCTCGCCGCCGTCGCGCTGCTCGCGGCCTGCGCCTCGCCCACGCTGCAGATCGACAAGACGCATGTCTCGGAGAACCAGGACAGCCGCGCGCAGTTCCTGATCCTCCACTACACGGTGCTCGACTTCGACAAGTCGATGAAGGTGCTGACCACCGGCGGCAAGGTCTCCGCGCACTACCTGGTGCAGGACAACCCGTCCAAGGTCTACCAGCTGGTCGACGAGAACCGCCGCGCCTGGCACGCCGGCGTCAGCTACTGGGGCGGCGCGACCAACCTGAACTCAGCCTCGATCGGCATCGAGATCGTCAACGCCGGCTTCACCGACACGCCGCTGGGCCGCGTCTACGCGCCCTATCCGCAGAAGCAGATCGACGACGTCATCCAGCTGACCCGCGAGATCGTCGCGCGCCACGGCATCCGCTCCGACCGCATCCTCGGCCACAACGACATCGCGCCGGGACGCAAGCAGGACCCGGGTCCGGAGTTCCCCTGGAAGCAGCTCGCCGACGCCGGCCTGATCGCCTGGCCGGACGCGGCGCAGGTGCAGGTCAAGCGGGCCATCTACGAGGTCGGCCCGGTGCCCGACGTCAACTGGTTCCAGCAGCGCCTGGCGCAGGTGGGCTACCAGACGCCGCGCACCGGCGAGTTCGACATCGCCACCCGCGAGGTGATCAGCACCTTCCAGATGAAATACCGTCCGGCCAACTTCGCCGGCGACATGGATGCCGAGACCGCCGCGCTGCTGGAGGTGGTCACCACGCCCGGCGGGATGCTCATGAAGCAGCCACGCGCCGCGGACTCGCAGGTGCGCTCGGCGTATTGACCTGGCGCCGCCTGCCTTGCTCAACTTCTTCCTCCGCCGCCTGGCCACCTTGCTGCCGACGCTGATCGGCGTGACGCTGGTCGCCTTCGGCCTGATCCGACTGGTGCCGGGCGATCCGATCGCGATCATGATGGGCGAGCGCGCGCTGGACGAGGCCACGCATGCGCGGCTGATGCACGAGCTCGGCCTGGACCAGCCGCTGTGGCGCCAGTACGCCGACTATGTCGGCGGCCTGCTGCACGGTGACCTGGGGCGATCGCTGGTGTCGCACGAGCCGGTCTCGCACGAATTCCGCGCGCTGTTTCCGGCCACCGCGGAGCTGGCGCTGTTCGCGCTGCTGCTGGCGATCGTGCTGGGCATGGCCCTGGGCATCGCCGCGGCGCTGCGTCGCGGCTCGCTGCTGGACCAGGGCGTGATGGGCGTGGCGACGGTGGGTTATTCGATGCCGGTGTTCTGGTGGGGGCTGATCCTCATCATGCTGTTCTCGGTCGGGCTGGGCTGGACGCCGGTGTCTGGCCGCATCGCCGTCGAGTACGACGTGCAGCGCGTCACCGGCTTCATGCTGATCGACGCGGCGCTGCACGACGAGGCCGGCGCCTGGCGCTCGGCGCTGCGCCACCTGCTGCTGCCGGCGCTGGTGCTGGGCACCAGCACGACGGCGGTGATCGCGCGCATGACCCGCTCCAGCCTGCTGGAGGTGCTGCGCGAGGACTACATGCGCAGCGCCCGCGCCCGCGGCCTGTCGCCGGCGCGGGTGGTGCTGGTGCACGGCCTGCGCAACGCGCTGATCCCCGTCATCACGGTGATCGGGCTGAAGGTCGCAGTCTGCTGGCCGGCGCGGTGCTGACCGAGACCATCTTCAGCTGGCCCGGCATCGGCAAGTGGCTCATCGACGCCATCGCGCGCCGCGACTATCCGGTGGTGCAGGCCGGCATCCTGATCTCGGCCTGCACCTTCATCGCGGTCAACCTGCTGGTGGACCTGCTGTACGGCGTGGTCAATCCGCGCATCCGCAAGCAGGGCTGAGATGAGCATGAGCGATCCCACCCGCCCGGCGCCGACGAGCCTCCCACCCGAGGTCCCGCCCGTCATGGCGCCGCCGGTGCTGCCGCCCGGCCCGCTGGCCGAGTTCTGGCGCGGTTTCTCCGCCAACCGCGGCGCGCTGGTGGCGCTGGTCGTGTTCACGCTGCTGGCGCTGGCGGCGCTGCTCGCGCCCTGGATCGCGCCGCACGATCCGGTGAGGCAGTACCGCGAGGCGATGCTGACCCCGCCGCTGTGGATGGACGGCGGCCAGGCGCGCTTCCTGCTCGGCACCGATGAACTCGGTCGCGACCTGCTGTCGCGGCTGCTGCACGGCGCGCGCGTGTCGCTCGGCATCGGGCTCGCCTCGGTCGTGCTGTCGCTGATCCCCGGCGTGCTGCTGGGGCTGCTGGCGGCCTTCCACCAGCGGCTGCTGGCGCCGGTCGTGATGCGGCTGATGGACGTGATGCTCGCGCTGCCCGGCCTGCTGCTGGCGATCTGCGTGATCACGGTGCTCGGGCCGGGCCTGATGAACACGGTGATCGCGATCGCCATCGGCAGCCTGCCGGAGTACGTCCGGCTCACCCGTGCCGCCGCGCTCGCCGAGCTCGGCAAGGACTACGTCACCGCCAGCCGCGTCGCGGGCGCGTCGACCTGGCGGCTGATGTTCTCGACGGTGCTGCCCAACTGCCTGGCGCCGCTGATCGTCAACGCGTCGCTGAGCTTCTCGGCCGCGATCCTCGAGGCCGCCGGCCTCGGTTTCCTCGGCCTGGGCGTCCAGGCGCCGATGGCCGAGTGGGGCACGATGCTGTCGTCGGCGCGCGACTACATCGTGCGCGCGCCCTGGGTGGTGACGCTGCCCGGGCTCGCGATCCTGGTCTCGGTGCTGAGCGTCAACCTGATGGGCGACGGCCTGCGCGACGCGCTCGACCCGCGCCTGAAGAGGGTCTCGTGATGCTGGAGATCCGTGACCTGCGCGTGCGCTTCGGCGCCTTCCCGGCGGTGGATGGTGTCGACCTCGATGTCGCGCCCGGCGAGGTGCTGGGCATCGTCGGCGAATCGGGCTCCGGCAAGTCGGTCAGCATGATGGCGCTGATGGGGCTGATCGACGCGCCCGGCGTGACCAGCGCCGCCTCGCTGCGCTTCGAGGACCAGGACCTGCTGGCGATGCCCGCGGCCGCGCGCCGACGGCTGGTGGGCAAGGACATCGCGATGGTGTTCCAGGATGCGCTGGCCTCGCTCAACCCGAGCTACACCGTCGGCCACCAGATCGAGGAGGTGCTGCGGGCCCATCTCGGCCTGCGCGGCGCGGCGGCGCGGCAGCGCGCGCTGGAGCTGCTGCAGCAGGTCGAGATCCCCGACGCGGCGAGCCGGCTGGGCGCCTATCCGCATGAACTGTCGGGCGGCATGAACCAGCGGGTGATGATCGCGCTGGCGATCGCCTGCTCGCCCAAGCTGCTGATCGCCG
>NZ_VOSR01000651.1:0-581 GCF_007997345.1 Mitsuaria sp. TWR114 | reverse complement strand
GCATCGCCGGCCTGATCGACATCGCCACGCCGGCGGGTCTGGAGAAGACCTCCGAGGACCTCGGTCGCACGCTCGGTTACTGGGGCGTCAAGACCGGGCCCTACATCGTGTGGCCGCTGCTGGGCCCGTCCTCGCTGCGGGACTCGGTGGCGCTGCCGGTCAACGCCTACTATTCGCCGGCCTATCTCTTCGATGACGGCGAATACAAGTTCGCGATCACCGCGCTGCAGGTGATCAACACCCGTGCCAACCTGCTGCGGGTGACCGACATGCTGGATGGCATCGCGCTGGACAAGTACACCTTCGTCCGCGACGCCTACCTGCAGCGTCGCAACATCAAGTCCCACAAGGAACAGCAGGAAGACGATGACGACGACTACGAAGTCATCACCCCGGACGAGAAGCCGGTCAACCCGCAGGGCGACCGCTGATCCTGGCAACAACCGGTAACGCCCGCGGGGGTGGCCGTGAACCGGCACCGGACCTGCCACGTTGTGGGCCGGTCCGTGTCATGAAGAGAGAGAAAGGACAAGCATGAATGCCACCAAACGACTGCTGCTGAACGCGATCGTGTCGATCGC
>NZ_VOSR01000650.1:0-7449 GCF_007997345.1 Mitsuaria sp. TWR114 | reverse complement strand
CGATCAGGATCGCGTTCTTGCAGGCCAGGCCCACCAGCACCACCAGCGCCACCTGCGTGAAGATGTTGAGGTCCCCCGCCTGCATGAAGGGCGGGAAGTGCGACAGCCAGACCCCGAACAGCGCCGACAGGATGCACATCGGCACGATCAGGATGATGGCCAGCGGCAGCGTCCAGCTTTCGTACTGCGCCGCCAGCACCAGCACCACCAGCAGCACCGAGATCGCCAGCACCGCCGCCATCGTCGGGATGGAGAAGCTGCCGGCCTTGATGTCGCGGGTGAGCCGGTCCTGGTAGGTCAGCTCGGTCCACTCGTAGGTCATGCCGCGCGGCAGGTTCTTCAGCCGCTGTTCCATCTCCGCCTCGGCCTGGCCGCTGGAGAAGCCCGGCTTCGCGGCGCCGTTGATGTCGGCGCTCGGGAAGCCGTTGTAGCGCGTCACGCGCGTCGGGCCGAAGGTCGGATCGACGTTCATCAGCGCGCCCAGCGGCACCATCTCGTTGCGCTCGTTGCGCGTCTTCAGGTCGGTGATCGCGCTGGCGTTGGCGCGGAAGGGCGCGTCCGCCTGCACGATGACCTGGTAGGTCTTGCCGAAGCGGCTGAAGTCGTTGACGTACAGCGAGCCCAGGTTGATCTGCAGCGTGTCGTAGATGTCCTGCAACCTCACGCCCATCTGCTTGGCCTTGGTCCGGTCGACGTGGGCGAACAGCTGCGGGACGTTGATGTCGTAGGTCGAGAAGGGCGTGCCGATGCCGCTCTTCTGGTCGCCGTAGATCGGCCCCAGCGTGCCCCAGACGGCGCCGTAGAGCGCCTGTTCGCCCAGGCCGTTGCGGTCCTGCACCTGCACCTTGAAGCCGCCCGCGTTACCCAGGCCGTCCACCGCCGGCGGCGGCACGACGAACATGCGCGCACCCTGGATCTGCTGGATCGCGCCGTTGACCTTGCCCAGGATCGCGTCCTTGGACAGGTCGGCCGAGGTGCGCTTGTCGAAGTCGTCCAGGCCGAAGAACACGATGCCTTCGTTGGGCGCGGCCGAGAAGCCCGCGATCGACAGGCCCGGGAAGGCGATCGAATCACGGATGCCCGGCACCTTCAGCGCGATGTCGCTCATGCGGCGGATCACTTCATCGGTGCGGTCCAGCGTGGCGCCGGCCGGCAGCTGCGCGATGCCGATCAGGTACTGCTTGTCCGGCGCGGCACGAAGCCCGACGGGATGCGCGTGAACAGCAGCGCGGTCAGGCCCAGCAGCACGGCGTAGACGATCAGCGCGGCCGACTTGCGGCGCAGGATGCCGGTCACGCCACGGCTGTAGCCCTCGCTGCGGCGCTGGAAGAAGCAGTTGAACCAGTGGAAGAAGCGGCCGAACAGCTTGTCCATCACCTTCATGATGGGGTCCTTGGGCGCGTCGTGCGGACGCAGCAGCAAGGCCGCCATCGCGGGCGACAGGGTCAGCGAGTTGAACGCCGAGATCACCGTCGAGATCGCGATCGTGACCGCGAACTGGCGATAGAACTGGCCCGACAAGCCCGGGACGAAGGTCAGCGGGATGAACACCGCGCACAGCACCAGCGCGATCGCGATGATGGGCCCGGAGACCTCCTGCATCGCCTTGATCGTCGCCGCGTGCGGCGTGAGGCCGTCCTCCAGGTTGCGTTCGACGTTCTCGACGACCACGATCGCGTCGTCGACCACGATGCCGATGGCCAGCACCAGCCCGAACAGCGTCAGCGTGTTGATCGAGTAGCCCAGCAGCAGCAGCACCGCGAAGGTGCCCACGATGGACACCGGCACGGCCAACAGCGGGATGATGGACGCGCGCCAGGTCTGCAGGAAGATGATCACCACCAGCACGACCAGCAGCACCGCCTCGATCAGGGTGTGGATCACCTTCTCGATGGAGGTGGCGACGAAGCGCGTCGGGTCATAGACGATGTCGTAGCTGACGCCGGCCGGGAAGTTGGCCTTGAGCCGCTCCATCGTCGCGCGCACGTCCTTGGAGATGTTCAGCGCGTTGGACTGCGGGGCCTGGAAGATGCCGATGCCGACCGCTTCCTTGTTGTTGAGCAGGCTGCGCAGCGCGTAGGTGCCGGGGCCCATCTCGACGCGGCCGACGTCGCGCACGCGCACCAGGCCGCCGGTGGCGGTGTCGGTGCGGATGATGACGTCGGCGAACTCTTCCTCGGTGACCAGGCGGCCCTGCGTGTTGATCTGCAGCTGGAAGTCGGTGCCCTTCGGCGCCGGCGGCGCGCCGACCACGCCGGCGGCGACCTGCGTGTTCTGCTCACGGATCGCGTTGGTGACGTCGGTGGCGGTGAGGCCGCGGCCGGCGAGCTTGGCCGGATCCAGCCAGATGCGCATCGCGTAGTCGCCCGAGCCGAAGACCTGCACCGAGCCCATGCCCTGCACGCGCAGCAGCTCGTCGCGCACCTGCAGCTGCGCGTAGTTGCGCAGGTACAGCGCGTCGCGCGAGTTGTCCGGGCTGACCATGTGCACCACCATGGTCAGGTTGGGGCTGGACTTCTCGGTCGTCACGCCGATCTGCCGGACGATGTCGGGCAGGCGCGGCAGCGCGCGGTTGATGCGGTTCTGCACCGCCGTCTCCGCGGCTTCCGGATTGGTGCCGATCTTGAAGGTCACCGTCAGCGTCATGCCGCCGTCGGCGGTGGCCTGGCTGTCGAAGTACAGGACGTTTTCCAGGCCGTTGATCTGTTCCTCGAGCGGCGTGGCGACCGTCTCGGAGATCACGCGCGGGTTGGCGCCGGGGAACTGGGCGCGCACGACGACCTGCGGCGGCGCGACCTCGGGGTACTCGGAGATGGGCAGCCGGAAGATCGCCAGCAGGCCCACCAGGAAGATGAAGATCGAGAGGACCGACGCGAAGCGCGGCCGCTCGATGAAGAAGCGGGAGATATCCATGAACGACCTCGCGCCGGGTTACTTCGACGCGGCCGGGGCGGCGGGAGCGGCGCCTTGCGGCGGGGCGACCGCGCGGCCCTTGTCGTCGAGCTTGGCCTGCTGCGGCGTGACCGGCGCGCCGGGCATCGCATGCTGGAGGCCGTCGATGATCACCAGCTCGCCGGGCTTGATGCCCTGCACCGCGCGGTAGCCGTCGAACTGGGCGCCGACGACCACCGGCCGGGGCGCCACGATGTTGTTGGCGCCGACCACCATCACGACCTTGTTGGCCTGGTCGGTGCCGATGGCGCGGTCGGGGATCAGCGTGGCGGTGTAGCTGCCGGTGCCTTCGAGCTTGACGCGGGCGAACAGGCCCGGCGTGAAGGCGCCGTCCTTGTTGTCGAAGACGGCGCGGCCGCGGATGGTGGCGGTGGCCGGGTTCAGGCGGTTGTCGACGAAGTCCATGCGGCCCTCGTGCGGGTAGCCCTGCTCGTTGGCCAGGCCCAGGTGGACCTTGCTGGCCTGCTCGCGCTTGGCGCCACCGGCGCGGGCGGCGGCGGCGTACTTCAGGAAGGTGGCCTCGCTGGCGTCGAAGTAGGCGTAGACCTTGTCGCTGGAGACGACGGTCGTGAGCACGGGCTCACCCACGTTGACCAGGTTGCCGGGCGTGACGTTGGCGCGCGAGCTGCGGCCGGTGACCGGGGCGCGGACCTGGGTGAACTCCAGGTTCAGCCGGGCTTGGGTCACCGCGGCTTCGGCGGCGCGGATGTTGGCGTCGTTGTTGCGGACGGCGGCCTTGAGCTGGTCGATCTCCTGCTGGCTGACGCCCTGGATCGAGACCAGCTTCTCGGCGCGGCCGAGGTCCGATTTGGACAGCTCGGCGGCGGTGCGCGCGGCGGCGAGCTGGGCCTCGGCGCGGGCGACCTCGGCCTGGAAGGGGCGGGGGTCGATGGTGAAGAGCGGTTCGCCCTTCTTGACCACCTGGCCCTCGCGGAAGTGCACCTTGTCGAGCGTGCCGGCGACGCGGGCGCGGATCTCCACGGTGTCGGGCGCTTCCAGGCGCGCGGTGAATTCATCGAAGTCCTGGACTTCGCGCGCGATCGCCGGGGCGACCGTCACGGGCGGGGGACCGCCATGCTGTTGTTGTTGATCCTGTTGTTGTCCGCAGGCGGTCAGCAGCAGCGCCACGAAGGCGCCAGCGACGGCATTGCGATGGAAAGACGGTCCGACCATGCATCACTCCCGAAAACGCCCGCGGCATCTGTTGCACCGCAGCGTGCGGCGGAATGTAAGCGGTCGGTGAATGACCGCAAAGTGCCGAGGGCAATACCTGTCCCTGAAGCTCAGGCCTTGTCAGGACGTCATTGACTGCCTGGGCAAGGTTGTGCGCAAGTCTCGTCGGGACGGATGCCGGAAAACGTCAGGAGGATTGGGCAAGGACGCCGGACTCCCTCTGAAAACGGCCAGTCGAGACGCCCGACGGAGGAGCCTGCCTGCTAGGGATTGAAGCGCTGCGTGTTCGAAGCGGGTGCGAGTAGCCGCGTCGTGGCGCGCGGAAACTGAACCGGAACGGTGCATCGCGGACGCCTTCGCCGGCATGACGCCCCTGTACGAAGGCATGGGCGCGAGGACGCCAAGAGATGGGTCGAACAGTCGGCAGCAGCCGTTGACCCGAGAGCGCGGCGTTCAGGACAGTCGCTTGGGCGGTCGCTTGGCCTCGTGAATCGCTGTCTGAAGCCGCCGACGGAGCGCGTCATTGGTGAGATCCAGACGCCCTCGGCGAGGGTGAAGCGGCAGCTTGCCAGGCGCCGGTGCAAACCATTCATCGTCGAAGGGCAGCGCATGCCGGTTCACGAGGTCGAACTTGGTCGGCTTCACGAGACCTGTCTTCGCACTTGGCTCAACCACGAATTCGCCGGGAAACAGCATGTTCGTGCGACGGGAGGTCGCGTACGCCACCACGACCACGCTGCCCTTCGGCTCTTCAACGGCCTCTTCGACCTGAAGAACAAGGGCCGGCCGCTCCTTGGGTCCTGGTACGCCGACGTGTTCGGGAAACCGGCACTGAACGATGTCGCCGGACTTCGGCCGCGGCGTCCAATACATGCGGCCTCACAGCAGGGTGTCCAGCACCTTGCCGCGGCGACGGGGCTCCGCCTTGGCGATCGCTTCGTGATGCTTCTTCGTGAGCGGCATGAACTTCTCCAATTCCTCTTCGTTGAACACCTCGTCCCTCAAGCGCGCGAGCGCGAACAGGACGGTCTGGGTTTCGTTGAAACCGAGCTTCTTGGCCATGGCACGCAAGGCGTCTCTCGACACCGTCGTGAGCGTGTCCTCCTTGAAGTTCAGCTTCAGCGCTTGTTGACTCGTGGCGGATGGCATGAGAGCTCCGTAGGGTATGGGGGTGCGGGATGCATAAACAATAGCCAATCCTTATGCATCGCTCAAGCGGAGCGCCTTCCGTCGCGGGCAAGAAAAAACCCGGGCAAGCCCGGGTTCTTCGAGGGGGCGAACCCATCCGGGTTCGCAAGGGTCGCGCTCAATGCACCCCGTGCATCAGCTTCTTCATCCACGGGCTGAGCAGCATCAGCAGCACGCCGGCGGCGGCCGGGATGATGGTGAAGATCAGGAAGAAGGTGGACATCGAATAGGTCGACGAGATCGCGTCGATGTAGGAGCCCGTCGCGCCCGCGATCTTGTTGGCGATGGCCGCGTTGACGAACCAGACGCCGAACATCAGGCCCAGCAGCCGCGCCGGCGCCAGCTTCGAGATGTAGGACAGCCCCACCGGCGACAGGCACAGCTCGCCCATCGTGTGCAGCAGGTAGGCCAGCGTCAGGAAGATCATGCTGACCTGCGCCGTCTTGGCGCCGGCCGGAATGCCCGACGCGCCATACGACAGCGCCGCGAAGCCCAGGCCCAGCAGCACCAGGCCGACGCCGAACTTCACCGGACCGCTCGGGTTCCAGTGACGCTCCCACATCTTGCTGAACATCGGCGCCAGGATCACCAGGAAGAAGGAGTTCAGCACCCCGAACCAGGTGGCCGGAATCTCCGATTGCTCCATCTGGAACTCACGCCCCAGCATCCACAGCGACAGCCCCCAGATCAGCGCCAGCGCCACCACCAGCAGGCCGTTGGACAACGCGTACTTGCCCTCGGTGCTGCGGGAGAGCTTGACCAGCAGCCAGCTCAGGATCGCCACCGGGATCAGCGTCATCAGCGAATTGACGATCTTGAACACCAGCCCGCTGGTGCCCACCAGCGCGCGGTCGGTGTAGTCCGCCGCGAAGATGGTCATCGACCCGCCGGCCTGCTCGAAGGCGAACCAGAAGAAGATCGTGAAGAACGAGAACACGCCGATCGCGATCAGGCGGTCACGCACGATGTGCGCCGGCGTGTCGTCCAGCGGCTCGCTCGCGTCCACCATCGGCGCGTCCTTGCTCGGCGCGCCGCCGATGTCGCCGAAGATGCCCTGGCCGAACCAGAACTGCAGCGCGCCCAGGATCATGAAGATCGCCGCCAGGCCGAAGCCGTAGTGCCAGCCGATCTTCTCGCCGATGTAGCCGCACAGCGAGATGCCGAAGAACGCGCCCGCGTTCACGCCCATGTAGAACAGCGTGTAGCCGCCGTCGCGCTGGCCCTCGTTGTCCTTCGAGTACAGCTGGCCCACGATCGCCGAGATGTTCGGCTTGAACAGGCCCGTGCCCAGGATCACCAGCCCCAGGCCGACATAGAAGGTCGCCTTGGTGTCGAAGAACAGCGCGATGTGGCCGGCCGCGATGATGAAGCCGCCCAGCACCACCGAGCGCCGCGTGCCCAGCAGCCGGTCCGCGATGTAGCCGCCGATGATGGGCGTCAGGTAGACCAGCATCGTGTACCAGCCGTAGAGGCTGGTGGCTTCCTCGCGGGTCCAGCCCCAGCCGCCCTTGGTCGTGGCCGAGATCAGGTACAGCACGAGCAGCGCCCGCATGCCGTAGTAGGAGAACCGTTCCCACATCTCGGTGAAGAACAGGACGAACAGGCTGTTGGGCTGGCCGAGGATGGTCTGCCGCGCTCCGGGAGTTTGAATTGTGTTCAAACGACGCTCCGTGATGGATCGCTGAGGGATCGATGACCCGGCGCTCCGGGTCACGGGAAACCGCGTTCCAGGGATCAGAACGCGTTTGCCGCTGGTCCAGGCCCCGGACCGGTCGATCCCTTGGGGCCCGCCAGCGGCAGGCGCGCCATTGTCAGCGAAAGGTCAGCGTCAACCGCCGCCTCGGGATTAGGGCTCACCCTAGGTCGCGCGGACCTTCCCCAGCGCCCTCGCACGGCGTCCATGGCCGGTTCACGCCGCGTCGACGGCTCAGGGGCGCTCCTCGCGCAGCAGACGCAGGCCGTTGAGCACCACCAGCAGGCTCGCGCCCGCGTCGGCCAGCACCGCCAGCCACAACGAGCCGATGCCCGCCAGCGTGAGCGCCGCCACGATCGCCTTCAAGCCCAGCGCCACGACGATGTTCTGCTTGAGCACGGTCGCCACCCGCTCGGACAGGCCGATCAGCTCCGGCAGCTTGC